>JAYVAP010000099.1:0-11235 GCA_043750915.1 Spirosoma sp.
CGGCCCGACTTGGCAATGACGTTGGCCCGCAACGCCCGGTCCATACCTGCAATGCCAATGGCCGACAGCAATCCGCCAATAGTGGTTGGAATCAGGCAAACAAACAGCGAGATCAGCGCGGCAATGGTAATGGGTGTGTTGGCATAAACGGCGAAGGGCTGCAGCGTGATGCAAACAATGATAAACACCAGCGTGAAACCAGCCAGCAGAATGGTCAGAGCAATTTCGTTGGGCGTTTTCTGGCGGGATGCTCCTTCGACGAGGGCAATCATTTTGTCTAAGAACGATTCGCCGGGCTGGGTCGTCACTATCACTTTTATGCGATCGGAGAGCACTTTGGTGCCGCCCGTGACGGACGATTTGTCGCCCCCTGATTCGCGGATAACCGGTGCCGATTCGCCCGTGATGGCCGACTCATCGATGGTGGCTAAGCCTTCGATTATTTCGCCATCGGAGGGGATCAGATCACCAGCTTCGCACAGGAACACGTCGCCTTTTTTGAGCTGGGCCGACGAGATAATCTGCACCGATACGTCGGACCGCTCATCAAGTTTATATTCTCCCACTGGCCGGATTACTTTGGCGGGTGTTTCCTGCCGTGTTTTGCGAAGCGATTCAGCCTGGGCTTTGCCCCGTGCTTCGGCAATGGCTTCGGCGAAGTTGGCGAACAGAATCGTTAGCAGCAGCACCGTGGTGATAACGATATTGTAGCCCACCGATCCCTGGCTGGTATCGCCCGAGAGCGCAATGTAAATGGTAACGGCCAGCATCACGGCCGTGCCGATTTCGACCGTAAACATCACCGGGTTCTTAATCAGAATGGCCGGATTTAGTTTAACGAAAGACTCCCGGATAGCCGTACTGAGCGTATTGCCCTGGAGTAGGGAGGGTGATTGTTGTTTTGCCATAGCAAGTTGTTAGAACGCTGCGTAGTTGACCAAACGGGCTGAGGTTGCCGTTCGATCAGTTAATACATTGGCGTTCAATATTATTTTAGTGAGAAAAACTCGGCCAGCGGACCCAGTGCCAGTGCCGGAAAAAAGGCCAGCGCGGCAATAATGGCAATCACCGCAAAGGTCATCAGCCCAAACGTACCCGTGTCGGTGGGTAAAGTACCCGCGCTGGCGGGCACAAACTTTTTCTGAGCCAGCAAACCCGCAATGGCCAGCGGCCCGATAATGGGCAGAAAGCGGCCCAGAATCAAGACAAAACCCGTCGACACGTTCCAGAAAACGTTGTTGTCGCCCAGCCCCTCAAAGCCCGACCCGTTGTTGGCCGCCGACGAGGTGAACTCATAGAGTATCTCCGAGAAGCCGTGGAAACCGGGGTTGTTGAGCCAATTGGCGGGCTTAACGGCCCAGTCAGCATCGGGCATGTGAATGACGATGTACGATGCCAGTGCCGTGCCGGTCAAAATCAGGAACGGGTGCAGAATAGCAATGAGGGAGGCAATCTTCATTTCCCGCGCTTCTACCTTGCGGCCAAAAAATTCCGGTGTCCGGCCTACCATCAATCCCGAAATAAACACCGCCACAATCAGAAAGATATAGTAGTTCAGGAAGCCAACGCCACACCCCCCGTAGAAGGCATTGGTCATCATGCCCAGCAGTTGCATAGCACCCGACAGCGGCATCGACGAATCGTGCATACTGTTTACGGACCCGGTGGAGATAATGGTAGTGACAATGCTCCAGTAGGCCGAAGCCAACGGCCCAAAGCGAACTTCTTTGCCTTCCATGGCCCCCGTTGGCTGCGACACACCCATGTGGGCCAGCGCGGGACTTCCGCTCAGTTCGCTCCAGACGGTAGGAATCAGCAACAGCAACATACCAGCGGTCATCACGCCATAGACGACCCAGGCAAATTTGCGCCGTTTAATATAAAAACCCAGCGCGAAGATCAGCGCAATCGGGATGAGCACCTGCACAATCATTTCAACCATGTTGGTCAGGTAGTTGGGGTTTTCGAGCGGGTGCGCCGAGTTAGCACCAAACCAGCCGCCACCGTTGGTGCCGAGGTGTTTGATGGCGATCATCCCCGCTGCCGGGCCGCGCGATACCTGCACCGAATCGCCCTGGAGCGTTACTATACTATCTTTACCGGCAAAGCTGGCCGGCGTGCCGTTAAAGGCCAGAATCAGGGCAATCACCAGCGACAGCGGCAACAACAACCGGGTAATCGACTTCACGAAAAATACGTAGAAATTGCCCGAGCGGTCGGTTATGTCCGCCATGAAATGCCTGAAAATCAAGACCAAAGCTGCAATACCCGTGGCCGCCGAAACAAATTGCAGAAACGTAATTACGCCCAGCTGCGTCAAATACGTCAGCCCCGACTCGCCGGAGTAGTGCTGCAGGTTGCAGTTTACCAGAAAACTGATGGCCGTATTAAACGCCAGATCGGGCGACATCGACGGGTTGCCATCGGGGTTAAGCGGCAGGCTGCCCTGGGTGAGCAAAAGCACAAAAGCCAGCACAAACCAAACTAAGTTGATGGTCAGCAGGGCCACAATGTTTTCTTTCCAGTGCATGTCGCGGGTAGCATCAACGCCCCCGATGCGGTAAATCAATCGCTCCAGGGGAGCCATGAAATCAAGCGCGTTTTTGTCGCCCCTGAAAACTTTTGCCAGGTACTTGCCCAGCGGAATAGCCAGCAGCACGGTCAGCCCATACATGGCAATTACGCCTGCGATTTCTGTTATCATCATTTTTAATTTTTAACGCAGTAATCCAATAACACCGGGTTATCAGATCCCCGCCAGGGTGGATCAGAAACGTTCAGGCCGGATCAGCACATAGAGCATGTAGGCAAAGACCAGCAGCGAAACAATAAACAGGATTGTAATCATGGGACACGTAGAGACGCAATATCCTGCGTCTTTTTAGGGATGAAATCAGATGTGTTCGAACCAGTCGATGGCTTTGTAGAAGACAGCGAAGCAAACCAGGGCTGAAAGAATGAGAAGCAGGGCAGTAACCATTAGATTGAAATAATGAGTTAATTGTTGGTTGACGAAACGGCATGTGCCAAGAAGTGGTCCAGCTTATCTTTTACCGAAAAGAAAAATTATAGTTAGCTGATTATTAACTCATTACTGATGACATTGTTTGACATGGGTTCATAAAAAAAAGCTCACCCTACCATTTTGGCAGGGTGAGCTTTTCAGTTTGGCACGGCAACCAGCGGTAATCAGGCAACCGGACCGGTTAGTTCAGACGGTATGCGCTCCAGTTTCAGGTTGCGTGGGGTAGTCAGCACCAAAGGTACCTCTTCGGTCAGCACGTTACTGGTATCCAGCCCGTAGGTCGCCTGAGCCGATAGGGCTATGGGGCGCAGCAAAAAGTATCCCCGCATGGTCAGCTTCTCAATCAGGGTCAGGTCATTATCGTATGACAGAAAATTGCGAAACAAAACAAACCGGAAATCACCCGGTACGCGGTGGGCCTGAAGCGACTGATAGCGGCTTTCGACGGTTACTTCGTTGCTTTTCACCAAATCGTCGACAACCATCCGAAACAGCATACTGATGCGCGGCTCTACCCGGAAGCCTAAGTAAAACGTAACGAAATACGCATCTTCGTGGGCCAGCGTGTCCACTTTGTAGCGCATACCATACGGCTCATCTTCTACGCAAACGTGAATGAACCAGTAGATATCGGCCCGTTTGGGGGCGCGGTTCAGAATGGAGTAGAGCGTTTCGGACTCGATGGTTTTATAATCGTCGGCGCGGGTAAGATACACTAAATGCGTAGCGAACTTGGGAATCTTGTGGTCACAGCTGAGTGCTTTCAGCAGGGGGAGGTTCTGGGGCAGCGACTCGAAACGGGTAAGCCGGCCTTTGAGGGCTTCGCCCCGGTACCAGAACAGCATCATGGCCATCAACAGTACGCCCAGCGTGATGGAAATGTAGCCACCCTCCTCGAATTTAACTAAGTTGGCAATCAGAAACGTGATTTCGACGGTCAGAAATATGCCCGTTATCCAGTAACGAAAAAGTGTCGGTATGCGCTTGATGCGCAGGTATTCGCTGATGAGCACGGTGCTCATGAGCATGGTGAGCGTTACGGCCAGGCCAAAGGCGGCTTCCATGTTTTTCGATTCGCGGAAGTGCAGCACTATCAGGATGCAGCCCACCATAAGGCCCCAGTTCACAAACGGCACGTATAGCTGGCCGCGCTCGTCGGAGGGGTAGACCACCCGCTGGCGGGGCCACAGGTTGAGCCGCATGGCCTCGCCCACCAGCGTGAAAGCTCCGCTGATGAGGGCCTGACTGGCAATGATGGCGGCTAGCGTAGCCAGCCCGATGCTGAAAACGGTCAGGCTGGGCGGCACAATGCTATAAAACGGGCTGGTTTCGCCTACCCGCCCGCCCAGGTGCTGCATGAGCCAGGCCGATTGCCCGGCGTAGGACAGCAGCAGGGTTATTTTGACGTAGACCCAGCTTACCCGGATGTTGCCCCGGCCACAGTGACCCATGTCGGAATAGAGGGCTTCAGCACCGGTTGTACACAGGAACACCCCGCCCAGCAACCAGAAACCGCCGGGATATTCTGTCAGAAGTCGGTAGGCCCAAACTGGGTTTATGGCCTGCACCACCGCCGGAAACTGCGCCAGCGACCAGGCACCCATCACGCCGATAAACGTGAACCAAACCAGCATCACCGGCCCAAACAACCGCCCCAGCCATTGCGTGCCAAACTGCTGACTGGCAAAAAGCAGGATCAGAATGCCGATGACAATGGGGACCGTATCGAGTTGGGGGTATAAAATAAGCAGACCTTCCACCGCCGATGCCACCGAGATAGGGGGCGTAATGAGCCCGTCGGCCAGCAGAAATGCCCCGCCAATGACGGCCGGTGCCAGCAACCACCGCCCCGCGTGCCGCCGAACAAGGGTATAGAGCGAAAAAATACCACCCTCGCCGTTGTTGTCGGCCCGCAACGTGATGATGACGTATTTAATGGTTGTCTGGAGGGTAAGGGTCCAGATAACCGCCGACAGTGTTCCCAGCACGAGCGTCTGAGTCAGGTCGTGGCCCCGCATCACGGCGGCCAGGGTATAGAGGGGCGAGGTGCCAATATCGCCGAAAACAATGCCAACGGCCACGAGCAGGCCCTGGGGAGAAACACGGTTGGTAAGCGATGATTTCATAGGGGCAATTTGATAAGCGAATAAATCAGAGTCGGCAAGGGGTCAATTGGGCATCCCGCAGTCGGAAAGTTTTCGATAGAGCGTTGTCAGGCCGATACCCAGCAACCGGGCCGTCTCGGTTTTGTTGCCGCCCGTGTGGCGCAGCACCCGCCGAATGTGCTGCTGCTCGAGGGTGGCGAGGTCGACAATGACGTTGGGGTCGGCCAAAAAAACGCTCTCCTGCATGTCGTAGGGCAATAAATCGGGCGTTAGCAGGGTACTGCCATCGGGCAGGGGGTCGGCCAGGATAACGGCCCGCTCGATCACGTTTTTGAGTTCGCGGATATTGCCTTTCCAGGGATGCTGCTGTAGTTTCTGCATAAAAGCCGGGCTAAGTCCCACCGCCCGCCGACCCACCTTCAGCGAATCCTGCCGGGCAAACAGCTCAGCCAGCTCCGCAATATCAGCCGGGCGGTCGCGCAGGGGCGGCAACCCAATGCTGAACACCGATAGCCGGTAGTACAAATCGAGCCGGAAAATACCGTTAGCGGCTTCTTGCTCTAAGCTCCGGTTGGTGGCGGCAATCACACGGACATCGGTTTTGGTGGCTTTGGTATCGCCCACGCGCAAAAACTCATGGGTTTCGAGCACCCGCAGCAGTTTGGCCTGCAAATCGAGCGGCATCTCGCCAATCTCATCCAGAAAAATGGTGCCTTTGTCGGCCTCGGCAAACAAGCCTTTCTGATCGCGGCTGGCTCCGGTAAACGCCCCGGCGCGGTGCCCGAAGAGTTCGCTCTCCAGAATATCTTTGCCCAGTGCCCCGCAGTTGATGGCCACAAAGGACCCCAGCCGGCGGGGGCTGGCCTGATGAATGGCCTGCGCAAATACTTCCTTACCCGTGCCGGTTTCGCCCGTCAGCAACACGGTGGTGTCGGTGGCAGCCACCCGGCGGGCCAGTTCCACCGCCTGCTGAATAGCCGAGGAACGACCCAAAATGCTGTCGAAACCGTGGCGTTTGTGAACCTGCTCTTCCAGTTGCTGAATCCTGAACTGAAGATGGGCTTTGTCGACGGCCCGGCTCACCAGCGGAATTATTTTGTCATTGTCGTCGCCTTTGGTAATGTAGTCGAACGCGCCGTTTTTGATGGCCAGCACCCCATCGGCAATGGTGCCGTGGGCCGTCAGCACAATAACTTCGGTAGCGGGTTTGAGTTGTTTGAAACGGGCTGTTAGCTCAATGCCGTTGCCATCGGGCAGTTTCACATCGCAGATAACGACATGAACGGTTTCGCGTTCCAGCGTTTTAAGTCCCGTTCGGGCATTTTCGGCTTCCAGCACGGTATAGCCTTCGAGTTGCAGAATCCGGGCCAGTAACTGGCGCAGGCGCGGCTCGTCGTCAATCAGCAGCAGGGTAGCAAGCAAGGGCATAGGCAGTTAATGAGAAGCGTTATGGGTTGCTTTTTTCCAGCACGTCGGCCACCGTCAGCGCATCCAGTGAAGGGGCAATCAGATCGGCCTGGCTGAGCAGTTCGGGCAAACCCAGCCCCACCACAAACATGCCGCCCCGCTTGCCCGCTTCCACGCCCGCCACGGCATCCTCAAACACAACGCACTCGGTGGGCAACAGACCCAAGGCCTGCGCACCTTTAACAAACACCTCCGGGTCTGGTTTGCCCCGGCTGATTTTGTTGCCGTCGATCAGCACATCGAAGGCGTCGGCCATGCCGATGCGCTCCAGAATCAGCCCGGCGTTTTTGCTGACCGACCCCAGTGCCGTTTGCAAACCGGCTTTGCGGGTTTGGGCAAAAAACCGGGCCACGCCGGGCAAAATAGCATCGGGAGTCATGCGGCTGACGAGTTCCAGATACCAGTCGTTTTTTTGGGTTGCCAGTTCCGCTTTTCGGCTGTCGGGCAGGGTCAGACCTCCGTGTGCCAGGATAATGTCGAGCGAATCGGTACGGCTGACACCTTTGAGCTGCTCGTTGAATGTTTCCGAAATGTCAAAGCCCAGTTCATTGGCCAACCGTTTCCAGGCCTGGTAATGGTAGATGGCCGTGTCGACGATAACACCGTCGAGATCAAATAAAAAAGCCTTGATGGGCATAAGTTTTCAGGTTGTCGAAAAAACAAAAGTACGCAGATTCCCGGCTTTGTGATCTAAAAAACACCGGATATCCTCCCCTCTCGGTAAAACCGATACAGGCGGTATGAGAAATATATTCGACTCAATTGTTGGACGATAGTCTATTTTTACTTTGCTTTGCAAAGTACTTTCAAACATAAAATAAAATGGAACAAACGCCCGCTTCCGGCCAGCCGATTTCCTACTGGGACCGCATCAATCACTGGCTTCGTACGTCCACCATGCTCAAGATAGGGGTTATCGGCCTGCTGGTTCTGATGCTGCTGATACCCACGGCTATGCTGCAATCACTGATTCACGAACGCGAACAGACCCGTAATGAAGCCGTTGCCGAAGTCAGTTCAAAGTGGGGTAGCGAGCAGGTACTCAGTGGGCCATTGCTGTCGGTTCCCTACCTGATTACCACAAAAGATAGTAAAGGAAACCCGATGAATCCGGTAACGGCCTACGCGCATTTTCTGCCCGACGACCTGCAGTTTGATGGCGACCTGCGGCCTGAGCAACGGAAACGGGGCATTTTTGTGGTCATGCTCTACAACACCCACCTCACAGTCCGGGGCAGTTTCAGGAAACCTTCGTTAGCCGCGCTGGGCATATTGCCGGGGGCGGTGCAGTGGGATAAGGCGTTTTTGTCGCTGGGCATTTCTGACATGAAAGGGATTCGGGATGCCATTCAGTTTCGGATAAACGGCCGGGTAGTAGCAGCCGAACCCGGCATTGCCAGCAACGACCTGCTGGCATCGGGCGTAAGCATTCCGGTGGCCCTCGATGCGGACACCTACCGGTTCGAGTGCGCGGTTAACCTGAATGGCAGCACACAGCTAAGTTTTCTGCCGTTTGGCAAAGAAACCACCGTCCGGCTGCGGTCGCCCTGGGCAACACCGAGTTTTACCGGCTCGTTTCTGCCCGATCAGCGCAAGGTGTCGGCGCAGGGTTTTATTGCTTCCTGGAAGGTGCTGCAATTCAACCGGAATTTTCCGCAGCAGGGCCTCGGTAATTTCCTGAACCGTTCAAACGCCCCATCGCGCATGGATGAGTCGGCGTTTGGGGTGAAACTTCTCTTGCCCGTCGACGAATATCAGAAGACCATGCGCTCGGCGAAATACGGCATTCTGTTCGTGATTTTGACGTTTGTGGCGTTTTTCTTTGTTGAAATTCTCGACCGTCGGCGCATCCACCCTATTCAATATCTGCTGGTGGGTTTTGCCATTTGCCTGTTTTATTTGCTGTTGCTGTCCCTCTCCGAGCATATTTCATTCGATTGGGCATATCTGATCGGGGGCGGTATCATTCTCATGCTGATTACGTTTTATGTTCGCTACGTTTTTCAGAATCTCCGCCTGACGGCCCTGTTCAGCTTAGTGCTGGCCCTGCTCTACGGCTTTTTCTATTCACTGCTTCAGCTGGAAGATTATTCCCTGTTGCTGGGCAGTTTCGGCCTATTGCTGATTCTTGGTCTCATCATGTACCTCACCCGCCACGTAAATTGGTACCGGGCCTATGAACCAAAGTAAAAAGCGAGATAACAATCAATCAATCAATGTACACCGGAATCACAAGCCAGTTGCTCCGGCTTGTGATTCCAGCTTTTTCACTGCATCAACTCCAGCACCACCGCCGTTTTGGGGGGTAGTTTTATCAGTTTCAAATCCGTCAGCGTGGCATCGGTCAGCACGTTGCGGGCCGAGGTGAAGCCGTTCATGCGCTCCCGAAAGTGGGCCGTGTCGAGCGAAATTTCTTTGTCGCCGGTGTTGGTAGCCACCATCACTGTCTTACCCGCGTCGTACCGAAAATAAACGTAGGTGCCTTCCTGCGGCAGAAACTGCATGAGCCTGCCCGTGTGCAGCACCGGATTGTTGCGCCGGTAGGTAGCCAGTTTGCGCACAAACAGAAACGCGTCGTTTTCGCGGTCGGTGCGCCCGGCGGTCTCGAATTTATTTTCTTTGTCGCCCGGAAAACCACCCGGAAAATCGCGCCGGACTTCGGCATCAGAGGGATTCTTGGTGTTCTTCATCAGAATCTCGGTGCCGTAATACATTGAGGGAATACCGCGCGTGGTGAGCAGCCATGTCAGCCCGATTTTGTACTTGTCCAGCTCGTCGCCGATTACCGACAAAAACCGGTCTGTGTCATGATTGTCCAGGAAGGTTACAAGTTTGTTGGGATCGGTATAAACGGCATCCTGCGCCAGTGCCTGATAAAACCGGTTCACCCCATCGTCCCAGCTGAAGGACTGCCTGAGCGCATCGAGCATGGCGGCATACACCACAAAATCAAGCCCGCCCGGCTGATTCGATTTGAAGGGAAAATTGATGGTATTGCGGGTGTAATAGGCCTGATCGACCACGTTGTTGACCCACGACTCGCCGAAGATGTGAATGCGGGGGTATTCGTCCAGCAGAGCCTGATTGCAGCGGTTCATAAACGGCTGATCGTTATACATATAGGTGTCGACACGCCAGGCATCAACACCAAAATTTTCGACCGTCCAGATGGCATGTTGAATCAGGAAATTAGCCACGAAGGGGTTGTTCTGGTTGAGATCGGGCAGGAATGGCACAAACCAGCCGTCGAGCGTTACGCGCCGGTCGCTTTCGGCCCCGTGCGGATCGGTGATGGGCTGGTATTTGTAGGACGTGTTGGTATAGGTGGGCCACTGGTGCAGCCAGTTTTTCATGGGCAGGTCTTTCAGAAACCAGTGGTTGATGCCACAGTGATTATAGACCGCATCCTGCACCACTTTCAGCCCGGCCGAGTGCGCCCGCTGCACAAACATTTTGTAGGCATCGTTGCCCCCTAAACGCCGGTCCACGGCATAATGATCGGTGAAGCCGTAGCCGTGGTAGGCCGAGCGCATGGCCCCGCCCTCGTTGGTGAGCGGCTGGTTGTTTTCCAGCACGGGCGTGAGCCATATGGCTGTAACACCGAGGTCTTTGAGGTAGTCGATCCGCTGCCCTGCCCCCGCCAAATCGCCCCCGTGCCGGTAAAAAGGGTTAGCCCGGTCGGCGTTGGGATCGGCCATGTCGGCAAATTTATCGTTGCTTTCGTCGCCATTGGCGAAGCGGTCGGGCATGGCTAAGTAAATAAAATCGGCCGCTGTCACGCCCTGCCCCTTCGGCGATTTGTCGCGGGCTTTCAACGCGAAGGATTGCGTGAGGGTTTGGCTGCCCTGCCTGCCCACGAGCTGGAGCGTGCCGGGCCGGGCCGCGGGCGCAATGGTGAGGTCCAGAAAGGCATAGTTTGGATTTTCAACTTTGTGCGCTTTTGTCAGTTTCACACCCGGATAGTTGACCGAATAGGTCAGCGTGCCGGCGTTGGGGCCGTAGACGAGCAGTTGCACGGTTGGGTTTTTCATGCCCACCCACCAGTTTGTGGGGTTCACCCGCTGAATTTGGGCAGTTTGGGCAACAGCTGCCTGAGCGGCAATAGCGAAGACCAGCAAAAGGAGATATTTAATTCTTTTCATGGGGTTGGTTTTAGGAAACTTGGTCCCGACCGGGCGTTTCATGGCCCGCCCTGGCCGCATCATCAGCCGGGTAAACAGGATGGTGATTATCCCCGGCAAAAATAACCTAAGTTTTTCGTCGGAAAAGAACATAATTTTGCGTCCTTACAAAAGAATACCATCCGGCACCATGAACACGACCTACGTTGCGCCCGTAATGGATAAACTGATTATTTATCAGATTTTTACCCGGCTCTTCGGCAACCAAAATACTAAGAATATTATCAACGGTTCGCACGGAGAAAACGGCAGCGGCACTTTCAACGACATCAACGACGCGGCCCTGCGGTCGATTCGGCAGTTTGGCGCGTCGCACGTCTGGTTCACGGGTATTCTGGAGCACGCCACCCAAACCGATTATTCCCGGTTTGGCATCCGGCCCAACGATCCGGCCGTAGTCAAAGGCCGTGCCGGGTCGCCCTACGCCGTCAGCGATTACTACGACGTAGCACCCGAT
>JAYVAP010000100.1:0-3524 GCA_043750915.1 Spirosoma sp.
CCCAAAAACGACCTGACCTTCAAACGAATTTTTGCCGATCACCCGCATCTGCTCAAAAGTTTTCTGAATGCAGTACTGCCTTTGGCCGAAGGGCAGGAAATTCTTTCTTTAGAATACCTGCCCGCCGAGCTGACCCCACAGGTACCGCTCTTTAAGTACACCATTGTGGATGTACGCTGTAGCGACAACCGGGGGCGGCAGTTCATCGTTGAGATGCAGATGCTCTGGACCAACAGTTTCAAAAACCGGGTGCTGTTCAATGCCTCGAAAGCATACGTCAAGCAATTGGAAAAAGGCGAAAAATACGAGTCGCTGCAGCCCGTTTATGCCCTGAGTTTAGTTAATCAAAATTTTGAGCCGAACACGCCCGAACACTATCATCATTACCAGATTGTTAATGTAGAGAACCCCCGGCAACAACTCAACGGGCTGGAGTTTGTGTTTATAGAACTGCCCAAACTGAAAGCAAAAAACCTGCGGGAAAAAGCCCTGGGCGTACTTTGGCTGCGGTTTCTGGCCGAAATAGACAGCCATACCGAACAGGTTTCGGACGATTTTCGGCGGGACTCATCCATCAAAGAAGCACTCGAAATTTTGGAGGAAAGCGCGTTCACTAAAATTGAACTGGCGGCTTACGACAAGTACTGGGATGCCATCATCAGTGAGCAAACCCTGATTGAAGAATCTGTCCGAAATGCTGAAATATTAGGTATGGAAAAAGGCATGAAAATAGGTATTGAGCAGGGAATTGAAAAAGGTATTGAGCAGGGAAAACAGGAGGAAAAAATTCAAACAGCATTGAAAATGAAACAATTAGGCATGACTGACGACCTCATTACCCAGGCAACGGGGCTTTCCATCGGCTTTTTGCGAACACTGTAACCACCAATCCCTGTTACTAAACCTTTCACCCTCCCCTATCGTGCGCCAACCTGCCTTCCTGCTCCTGCTCTTAGCCCTTATAATTACGACACGCACTATTGCCCAGGTTCCTTACGGGCCAATTAAGCCTGCCCCACCCGGCGAAATTCTCTCGAATCTTAAAAAACTGAACGTGCTCGGCTCGGTACTCTACGTGGCTGCGCACCCCGACGATGAAAATACCCTTCTTCTGGCCTACATGGCTAAAGAAAGGCTCCTGCGAACGGCCTACCTTTCGCTCACTCGGGGCGACGGAGGCCAGAACCTGATTGGCCCCGAACAGGGCGAAAACATCGGCATTATCAGAACCCAGGAATTGCTGGCCGCCCGGCGCGTCGATGGTCCCGACCAGTTTTTTAGCCGGGCTTATGACTTTGGTTTCTCCAAATCGACCGACGAAGCCGTGCGGACCTGGGGGCAGGATAAAGTGCTGGCCGATGTGGTCTGGCTGATTCGTAAATACCAGCCCGACGTTATCATCACCCGGTTTCCGCCCGATGCCCGCGCCGGTCACGGGCACCACAGCGCGTCGGGCTTTTTGGCCGAAGAAGCGTTTAAAGTTTCCGGCGACCCAACGAAATTTCCGGAGCAACTCGCTTACGTGAAACCCTGGCAGGCCCGGCGCATCATGTGGAACATGTTTATTCCCGGCCAGTTTATGAGCAACAAAAAACCCAACGAAGCTGGCAACCTGATTGGGTTGGAAACGGGTCTGTATAACCCATTGCTGGGCAAGTCGTACGGCGAAATTGCGGCCGAGAGTCGCAGCCAGCACAAGAGCCAGGGATTTGGCGTGCCGGCAAACCGGAGTGCCAAAGTTGATTATTTTCTGCTAAAGCACGGCGAATCGGCCGACAAAGACCCCTTCGATGGGGTCGATATGACGTGGAAACGCATAACCGGCAGTGAAAGGGTTCAAACACAGGTTAATCAGTTGATGGCCAGCTTCCGGGCCGACCGCCCGGCGGCTTCGGTGCCCGCGCTGGTGCAACTATACCGGGCAATGAGTTTGTTAGACACCACAAACGTCTATATGGCCGCCAAACGGCAGGATGTTCAGCACCTGATTCAGCAATGTGCGGGCCTTTGGTTTGAGACCAACCCCGCCGATTATGCCGCTACACCCGGCGAAACAATCAAACTCACCAGCAACATCGTGAGCCGTACCGACCTACCTATTACGCTCACCCGCGTTGCCTGCTCATCGGGGCCGTTGGCCACATCCGGCCGGGATACAATGTTGAACGTGGTGCTTAGGCCAAACGATGTTTTGCTGCTGCCCGCCACGTATACGATTCCTAAAAGGGCAAAAATCTCGCAGCCCTATTGGCTCGAAAAACCCATCGAGAAAGGGGTATTTTCCGTCGATGACCAGCAACTCATCGGTCTGCCCGAAAACCCGCCCGCCCTCACGGCCAGCTATACATTTATCATTGAAGGACAGGCGTTTACGTTTACGCGACCCGTTATCTACAAATCGACCGACCCCGTCGACGGTGAGTTATACCGGCCTTTCATTATTCAGCCCGACGTAACGGCCAATCTCACCGAGCGGGTGTTTGCCTTCTCCAGCGCAACGGCCGCCGGTATCACCGCCAAAAAAGCCGAAGTTGTTCTGAAAGCCGGTCGAGCCAACGTAACCGGTACCCTGGCCCTGAATGCACCTGCGGGCTGGCGCATCGAGCCGGCTGCGCTGCCCTTTTCGCTAACCAGCAAAGGAGACGAACAACGGCTATCGTTTTCGCTATTACCAACGGCCAAAGCCACCAATGGTAAACTGCGGGCCGTGATGACAACCGACGGAGGCACTTTCTCGACCGGCCTGCGCTATATTACCTACCGCCACATTCCGACCCAGACGCTTTTTCCGCCCGCCGAAGCCAGATTAGTGATGCTGGATGTAGCCGTGACCGCCAAAAATGTGGGTTACATTGCAGGGGCGGGCGATGAGATTCCGGCCGCCCTGCAGCAGTTGGGTTGCCGCGTCACCTTCCTCGGCCCCGGCGAACTAAGCGGCAATCTGGCTGGCTACGATGCCATTATAACCGGTGTGCGAGCCTACAATACCGATGCGGGACTGGCCCGTTTTCAGCCCCGACTCATGGAATACGTCAAAAATGGCGGCACCCTGATTGTGCAGTATGTGACACCCAGCAGTGGGTTTCTGCGCAACGAACCACCCCTGCCGCCCCTCGGCCCCTACCCCTTCACCATTAGCCGTGAGCGTGTAACGGAGGAAGATGCCCCCATGACATTCGTGAATGCACAGCACCCGCTGCTGAACAGGCCCAACAAAATTACCGATGCCGATTTCAACGGCTGGGTTCAGGAGCGCGGCATTTATTTTGCGCAGGAATGGGCAAAAGAATATCAACCCATTTTCTCGGCTAACGACCGAAACGAAGCCCCCAAATTGGGTAGTTTGCTCTACGCCCCTTATGGCAAAGGGCATTTTATGTACACGGGGCTGGTTTTCTTCCGCGAATTGCCCGCTGGCGTTCCGGGTGCCTACCGCCTGTTTGCCAACATGATTTCGGTAGGGAAGTAAACAACCAATAACCCGCCTGCCCGATTACGATTGGTATAATTCAGCGACAATACTT
>JAYVAP010000101.1:0-2638 GCA_043750915.1 Spirosoma sp.
GTCGAAGTCATAGCTGCTAAATTCACCCCCGCCGAGCGGCACGGCGGTGTAGTTGGCAATGGCCTGATAGACCCGGCGCAGCATCTCTACAGAGGGGTATAATTGCTCCGTGCGGAACGCCAGGCTGTCTAAGTCCCCGGACGAGTAAAGCAGCACGGCGTAGGCTTTCTGACCATCGCGCCCGGCCCGGCCCGCTTCCTGATAATAGGCCTCGAGCGAGTCGGGCACGTCGAGGTGAACTACCACGCGCACATCGGGTTTGTCGATACCCATGCCAAAGGCGTTGGTGGCCACAATAATGCGGGTTTTGTTCTGAATCCAGGCATCCTGTTTAACAGAACGTTGCTCATTGGTAAGGCCCGCGTGGTAAAAATCGGCAGTGATATTCTGCCGAATCAGTAGCTGGGCTACCTGCTGGGTTTGTTTGCGGCTTCGGACGTAGACAATGCCCGAACCTGGCACGCGCTCCAGAATACCCAGCAGCCTATCTTCCTTATTTTCGGCCAGCCGGACCGAGTAAGACAGGTTGGGCCGGGCAAACGTTTGCCGAAACACGGCCGGGGAACGCATCGCCAGCTTGTCGAGGATGTCGGTTTGAACATCGGGTGTGGCCGATGCGGTGAGGGCAATAACCGGCGTGTCGGGCAGCAGCGCACGAAACTCGGCAATTTGCAGGTAGGGCGGTCGGAAGTCGTAGCCCCAGGCCGACACGCAGTGGGCTTCGTCGATGGCCAGCAGGCAAACGGTCATCAGTTTGGCCCGTTCGATCACGATTTCGGTGCGGAGCCGCTCGGGCGAGAGGTAGAGGAATTTGGTGTTGCCGTAAATACAGTTGTCGAGGGTGGTGTCTATTTCGCGGTAGTTCATGCCCGCGTAGATAGCCGCTGCGGGAATGCCCCGCCGACGCAACTGCTCAACCTGGTCTTTCATGAGCGCGATAAGGGGCGTTACCACGATGCAAACGCCTTTCATGGCCAGCGTGGGCACCTGAAAGCAAATGGATTTGCCCCCGCCGGTGGGCATCAGCACGAGGGCATCCTGCCGGGCCAGCACCGTATCGACAATCTCTTGCTGCATGGGCCGGAAGGTGTCGTATCCCCAAAATTGCTGTAATAGCTGGCGTGTGGTCATTGGCTTTGAGCGTAGTAATACCGCGTTCTACGCAAATTTACGATACGGTGCGTAAAAGCCCCGCTCCCTTAGGGCTTACCGTGTTTGGAAAGAGAACAGAGAATTTTTACATACTTATGCCGTGGCTTTTGCATTATAATTTATTTGGTCCAATAGTTGATAAAGCTGCCCGGAACGACCGGCAAAAACGCCCTCTGCTCCACCACTATCAAGATCTGTGAAGGGAGAAGCATAAAGAACCCTGCGGTCAATGGTTCCATTCTCGGCCAAATAATTGACCAGCATATCCAAAAATTCGATCTGCGTACTGCTAAGCGAACCATGATCCATGAATTGCGATAGTGCTGCTTTGGCCGCGCCAATATCCAGACCGATCAGGCTGCGTACAAAAAAACCCAGCGGCTTTTCGCCCAGGGCATTAATAAACTGCTCCCGGGTTTCTATGGCTGCTTCGGCAAAGAGCATACGCTCCAGGTCGTTCAATTCGGCTTCGGTGATGGGTTGATTGTTATGCAAACGGCGGATTGTCAGGTGATTTGGATTGTGCCGGATAATTTGCTCCATGCGGTCGCGGTAAGCTTCGCTGCTGATATAGCCGACCAAATCTTCATACACCATTTCGGGACCATTGAACTCATCCTGAAAATTGGTGTAAATCAAAGTCTGGATATCTTTGTCTAAGTGCATCACCAAACCACGCAGGCCTATCCGAACGGGTTCCAGCATTGGGGGGGTAGCCTGTGACAAATAATTTGTACCGGCCAGCTCATCGATCAGGGGCATTTGCTGCGCCACCTGGGTAATGCTTCCCTTCTTTTGCAAACCTTTGGCCACTTGTCGTACCCGGTCGGCGGTTGCGGTGAACACCTTGCCATTACCCGAAACCTTCGCTAACTGGGTTTGCAGGATTAAGAGGTCAAAACGTCGGGCTTCGGGCGTTCCGCCCGCTTCGCCCGCCAGCAAAGGCGCAACGTATTTTACCAACTCGCCCGTATCGGTAGCCGATAAAGCCCGCCAGATGGCTTTGTCTTTAAACTTTGTGACGCGTGCCCACTCCCGTCGTATCAGAAAACTCTCCTCGCTCAGGGCCTGCACCTGTCCATGCAGGGTACTCAGTAAATCATCACGGAGCGTCAGCGTGTCAGCATCGTTATGTTCGTCGTTTAAGGATGCTGCCAGCCGGAGCCGGGCGGCAAAAAGCTGCTCGCTCAGGCCCGGTGGTATGCGCGTGTCGGCCTCCTGTGGATTTTGGGAGAAATAGGCAAAGTTGTCGCAGAAGTCGAAGATATTGAAAAAAGCCTTGTGCAAACCGGGACCAAACAAATTGAGCCGGAGCCGCGTACCCCGACCGATCATTTGCCAGAATTTGGCTTTAGACATGACCCGTTTGAAAAAAACGAGGTTAACAATTTCGGGAATGTCGATGCCCGTGTCGAGCATATCGACCGAAACCGCCAGCTGAAATTCGGTTTTTTTCTCGTCAGAAAAGGCCGTGATCATACGCTCC
>JAYVAP010000102.1:0-2746 GCA_043750915.1 Spirosoma sp.
TACGCAGGGGATGCTCATAGGGATCAGAAAAAGCCTTTTGTGTAGGTTCTGAAGACCCTTTCCACATAGTCAGGCCACATAGTGCGTAACATCAGTTAATTATTGTTTTCACCCATTTGCGGTTTTTAACGTTAGCCCACCCAAAAATAACCCGGCACTTCCTTCCATCGTGCAGCACATTGCGTGTGTCCCTGATCTGGACAAATCCTTCCGGCCTGACATGACCCCTCAGGAACTGGCCAACACTCAGATTTTTTACCGCACCTTCGACACTACGTCTACAGAAACAATACGGATGGGAGCGAAGCCGGGGCGGGTGCTGGCCGGGACATTACCGCTGTCCCAGCGTAAAGACCTGCTTGCCGAGGAGGGGCTGGGTGTGGGAACCATTGGCCACGGGTGGGTTGCTGCGCCTGCGCCACGACAAAGCCTCCCGCATACGCATTGAGCGGTAACTATTCATCCTCAGCAACGGCCCTGCGGCAATCGGGTAAATAACGGGAACGTGCTGCTTTTTAGCCCTGTCCGCACAGATTACCGGTTTGGAAGGCACCCAGTGCCCGGATCCAAATCCATTGCGTTACTTTAGCAACCTGATTTTTTTTGTGTGTAATAATGCTGAACCTAAACTTGTCGGCCGTTCAGGAAAACGGGCATAAAAAATTGATTATGAGCATAATACGACTTTCTTTGATGGTAGTATGCGTCGGCTGGCTGCTGCCCTATGCCGGCCTGGCCCAGCAAAAACCCATGCGGATCTGGTTCGACCGGCCCGCCTACCAGCCCGCCGTTTTCAGCTACGATATGCCCGAACTGAAGAATACCTTTCACTTCGAGAAGCGCGGCTGGATGGAAGCCCTGCCGGTGGGTAACGGCCGCTTAGGGGCCATGGTGTTTGGCGGGGTGCTGCGCGAACGCATTCAGCTCAACGAAGAATCTATCTGGGACGGCTACCGCCGAAATACGGACAACCCGGCGGCAGCCAAAGCCCTGCCCGAAGTGCAGCGGCTGATGTTTGCCGGAAAAAATGACGCGTCCGAAAAATTAGCCGAAAAAACGCTCATGGGTCAGCCCCTCACCGTGCGGCCTTACCAACCGCTGGGCGATCTTTTCATTGAGCAGCTCAACACGCCCACCGATACTAATTACCAGGATTACCGGCGCTGGCTCAGCTTAGATTCGGCCGTGGCCGTAACCCAATTTCGGCGGGGCAGTATCAACTACCGGCGCGAGGTATTTGCCTCCCACCCCGCCCAGGTTATTGTGGTGCGGCTGACGGCCAGCCGACCCGGCTCCATCAACGTACGCGTGCGGCTACAGCGCGAGCAGGATGCCACCACCACCGGCTCGACTACGGATCCCAACCGGCTGTTGCTGCGCGGACGCATTAACCGCCCCGACGAAAAAACCGGACTGCCTGTGGGCATGCGCTTTGCGGCTGATTTGCAGGCGGTGGCTCCCAACGGCCGCATTACCGTGGACAGTGCCGGGCTGATGACCGTTGAAAATGCCGATGAGCTGACGCTATACTTAGCTGCCGCCACCGACTACGCCCGGCCCAACCCCGAACAGCGCAGTGCCGAAACCTTGCAAAAGGCCCTGGCTCAGCCTGTAGAATCACTGTGGCAGGCTCACCTGACCGATTACCGCCGGCTCTACGACCGGGTGAAGCTCAGTTTAGTGCCCACCGCCGACCCGCAGGAAGTGCCGCAGGACCTTCGGCTGAGCCGCGTAAAAGACAAAGGTGTTGAAGACCCTTATCTGTCGGAGTTGCTGTTTCAATACGGGCGTTATCTGCTCATTGCTTCCTCGCGTCGGGGCGATTTGCCCGCCAATTTGCAGGGCATCTGGAACCAGACCATGCGCCCGCCCTGGAGTTCGGATTACCATACTAACATTAACCTTCAGATGAACTACATGGCCGCCGAGGCCGCCAACTTAGCCGAGTGCCACGAGCCGCTGTTTGCCCTGATGGACTCGCTGGCGGTGCATGGCCGGGAAACGGCGCGGGGCATGTACCGGGCGCGGGGCTGGGCCGTGCATCACCTGACCGACTTATTCTGGCGCACCTCGCCCGTTGATGGCGTAGTGGGCGTGTGGCCCATGGGCGGGGGCTGGCTGGCGCACCACCCGTATGAACACTACCAGTTTTCGGGCGATAAAACGTTTCTGCGTAACCGGGCTTTCCCGCTCATGAAAGGTGCCGCCGAGTTTTACCTCGATTTCCTGAAACCCATTCCGGCGGGCCTGCCGGGGGCGGGCAAGCTCGTTACCAACCCATCGCACTCGCCCGAAAACGCATTTGAAAAAGCCGACGGCAAGCAGTATCAGTTTACGTACGGTGCCACCATGGATATGCAAATTTGCCGCGAGCTGTTTACCAATTGTCTGCGCGCCATCGATGCGCTGAGCACGGCCGGCAAGCCTTTTGAACCGCGTTTCCGGCAGGAACTGCAAACGGCACTGGCCCGGCTCGCCCCCGTGCAGATCAGCCCCACCACCGGCGGTATTCAGGAGTGGGTAGAAGATTACCGCGAGCCGGAGCTGGGTCACCGCCACATTTCGCACCTGTATGGCCTGTTTCCGGCCGACCAGATCACCGTGCAGACGCCCGCCCTGTTTGCAGCCGCCCGCAAAACGCTGGAACGCCGGTTGCAGGGCAACCCGAAGGCCGATACCGAAGAAGCCAAAAACCGCTATAAAAGCTACGGTAGCTACCTGAACGGCGAGAGCTTTGGCGGCTGGC
>JAYVAP010000103.1:0-2158 GCA_043750915.1 Spirosoma sp.
GTTGACCCGCAATGGCTGGGACGTGGTCGTTCTCGACAAAGGGCGCAGCGTTGGCGGGCGCATGACCACCCGCCGGCTCGAACAAGCCCGGCTGGATCATGGTGCGCAGTATTTTACGGCCCAAACACCGGCATTTCAGCGGGTCGTTCAGTCGTTGCTGGCCGAAAATATTGTTGCCCAATGGCCATTGAGCAAAACTTACCTAACCGATGCCGACTCAAACCAGCCACGTTACGTGGGCGTTGGGGGCATGAACACGGTAGCCAAAGCCCTCGCCCGGAACCTGACCGTTTTGACCGAGCAGACCGTTGCCACGTGCCGGGCCGAAGCTACTGGCTGGCTGGTCGAAACGGGGTTGGGCAGGCAGTTTCGGGCCGACACGCTGATTGTTACCCTCCCGGCCCCACAGGCACTGGCCCTGATCCAGCAAAGTGATTTGGCCATAACGGCCACAGACCGGCTGGCACTGGCGGGAATCAGTTACCAGCCCTGCATAGCCATGCTGGTTTCGCTGAACCGGCCTGTTCACCTGCCCGAGGGCGGTTTTCGCCCGGCAACCGGCGATGTGTCCTGGGTGGCCGACAACGCGCAGAAGGGCATTTCGCCCGATCAGCCATCGCTGACCATCCACGCCAGTGCCGCCTTCAGCCGGGCACATTTCAACGATGAGCTGACCGGGGTGGGGCAAGGTCTCATCGATCAGTTGCGCGACTGGATGCCGGCCGATGCCGTCAGTGCCGTTCAGTTGCACCGGTGGCGTTACAGCCTGGCTGAGCAGCGGCACCCAAACCCATTTATGGCGGCTCAGGCTCCGTTTTCCCTTTTGTTTGGGGGCGATGGTTTTGGCGCGGGAAATGTGGAAGGTGCCTTCACGTCGGGCCTGGCCATGGCGGAGTTTTTGCAACGTTCCACTATTGCACTGCCTGGTAGTTTGGCTTAGGCCGGTTGGGGGTGTTGGGGCAGCGGGCTAACCGGGTTTTCCGGCTTCGGTCGGTTTTGTTTTGCGGCCCAGCCAAAGCCCGCCAATGACTAAGGCCGTGCCCGCAAAGGTATAGGACGTGATGGGTTCGCCCAGGAGGAGCCAGGAATAGAAGAAGCCAAAGATGGGGCATAGAAACAGCCACAGCGATGCCCGAACCGCATCTTGCCGGACCAGCTGAAACCACAGCTGCAGGGCCACCACCGACACCGGAACGATGAGCCACAACACGGATGCCCAAAACCGCCCGTCGTAGTGCGACACACCCAAACCCGCTGGACTCAGGGCGGCCGACAGCACCAGAAATGGCAATAGCAAAATGCCGCCCAGCAGCACCTGCCAGCCGTTGATAACGAGCGTGGGCAACCGCCAGTCGATGCGGGCGTAGTAGACCGTTGCCGCCGATACGGAAACCATCCCAACCAGCAGAATCAGCAGCCCCTGTACGGTGGCATAACTCGTTTGCAGCAATGGCCAGGTGGCTATTCCCACGCCCAAAATGCCCAGTGCCAGCCCGCCCAGCTCGTTCCGGCGCGGAAACCGGCGCAGCCAAAATGCGGATAATAAGCTGATAAAAAGCGGGTTGGTGGCCGTAGATAAACTGCCAATACCCGCCGACACCTGTTGCAGGGCCAGCACAAACGCGCCGAGGTATATGGTTGTGTTCAGCAGGGCGAAAAGGGTTAGCTGTTGGAATTCGACGCGGGTAGGCCAGGCGTTTTTTACCCGTTGCACGCCGTAGGCAAACAGCAGCATACCCGTGCCGGCAATGAAAAACCGGACCATAGCCAGCATCAGTGGCTGAACCGACTGCACCCCAAACTTGGTGGCCACAGAGGCTGATGCCCAGAGAGCGGCAAAAAGCAGGCCGGATGAGGCACCGGCGGGGATACGTTTACGCACAGGTTCGTGGTTCAGGTGAATCAAACTTCCCGGAGACCTTCCGGACCCGCCCGCCTTGGGCCAGATAACTCAGCTAATCAAATAACCCAGATCGCGCAGGCGACTTTTGAATTTAGGCAGCTGGTCGTCAGCAATCAGAATCCGGAACCCTTCGGCTTTTACCACCAGGGTTTTCAGCACCGCATCCTGCGCCAGCAACCGAATCAGGGTGTGATCGCCGGGCGAAATCCGGTAGGTTGTCATGTTAGTGACGGTTTTCAATGGGTAAAGCCGACC
>JAYVAP010000104.1:0-6508 GCA_043750915.1 Spirosoma sp.
TCGGCCGCCAGTGAGGTAACGGCTTTGTCGGGAATGCCGCAGGGGACAATATGGGTAAAATAACGCATATCCGTGTTAATGTTCAAGGCGAAACCGTGCATCGTTACCCAACGGCTCGCTTTTACGCCCATTGCGCAGATTTTTCGGGGCACCGGACCGCCATCATAGTCGAGCCAGACACCGGTCAGGCCCGGCATACGGCCCGCGTCTAAACCGTAGTTGGCCAGGGTACAAATAATGCTTTCTTCCAGCAGCCGCATGTAGCGGTGAATATCGGTAAAGAAGTTATCTAAGTCCAGAATGGGGTAGCCCACCAGCTGGCCGGGGCCGTGGTAGGTAATATCGCCCCCGCGCCGAATTTTAAAGAAGGTGGCACCCAGCTCATGGGTGAGCCGGTCCTGATCGACCAGCAGATTATCGGGATGGCCGCTCGTGCCGAGTGTGTACACGTGCGGGTGTTCGCAGAAGAGCAGGTAGTTGGGTGTGGGTTGCTGCGCGTTGTCGGGGCGCGTGCGGTTCTGAAGTTTCTGATCGACGATGTGGGCAAACAGCCGCTCCTGCTCGTTCCAGGTAGCCTGATAGTCTGATAATCCTAATTCCCTGACAATTACTTGTTTATTGATGCGATTGTTCATTGTTTTACGGAAAAACGCAACATCTCCGTTTCTTTCCTCAACAGCATAAGGGGCGGGTTTCGTTCGATTTCTCTCTTTCAAGCCTAACCGTCCATGGCTCAGCACAATGAAACCGGTAAACAGGGCGAAGCCGAAGCGGCCCGCTTTCTGCAGGAAAAGGGCTACGAAGTGATGGCCCGCAACTTTCGTTACCAACACGCCGAAATCGACCTCGTTGTCAAAAAAGGAAAGCTACTGGTGTTTGTAGAAGTCAAAACCCGGACCAACCTCAGCTTTGGCAACCCCGAGGAGTTTGTTTCGTATGCCAAAGCTAAATTGGTGATGAAAGCCGCCGAGCACTATATTTTCACCCACAACTGGCTCTTCGACGTTCGGTTCGATATTGTGGCTGTTTCGATCACGGGCACCCAGCTGCGGGTGAATCACGTGGAGGATGCGTTTTGCTGAGCCGTTGCACCGGTATGCCCCCGCAGCTGGGCAACCCGGCCGATGCGGTGAAGTTGAAAAGGATTAAGGGGTTTTTAACATATTTTTTGGCCGGCTTTTTCGTTTTACAGGAGCAAACAAGTTGCACTTCAACTTAACTGTTCTTATGAATAGCGTATCTCGTTTTTGGAATTCGGTTCTGACGCTGCTGGCTTCAGGTACCCTTTTGATGACTTCCTGCCGGGAAAAAGAACCCCAGGTATTGCCCACCGGCCCCGTTGCTGCCGTGCGCACCGGACCGGTTACAGACGGGGAGGTTAACAATTGGATTCTGGCAAACATGAAGTTCTGGTATTACTGGAACGACAAGATTCCCGCCAAACCCGATACAACCCTCGCCCCGGCCAAGTTTTTCGATTCGCTCCTCTATAAGTACGATGCCACCACCAACCCAACCGGCGACCGGTTTTCTTGGATTCAGGCGAGTGCCACCGAACTCAAGGCCAGTTTGAGCGGAGAGGCTACTACCACCGGTATGGAGTTTAAACTGTTTCTGCGCGAAGCCAATTCATCGGATATCATTGCCAAGGTATTGTATGTGCAGCGCAACTCACCCGCCGAAAAAGCCGGCGTGAAGCGCGGAGACATCATCCAGGCCGTGAACGGCACGAAACTGACGCAGGCCAATTACAGAGATTTAATCTTCGGCCAAGGCAATACAAAAACCTATGGCTTTGCCACGATTGATAACAATAAAATCGTCGACACGAACGTGACCCGATCTGTAACGGCAGTTGTGTATCAGGCGAATCCGGTATATTTAGACTCAGTGTACACGATCCAGGGCAAAAAAATTGGCTATTTAGTCTATAACCAGTTCATACCCGGCCCCAACAATACCCAGACGGCAGCCTATGATCAGCAATTGCGGAGTGTATTCGGGAAATTTAAAGCACAGGGTATTTCGGAACTCGTTCTTGACCTGCGCTATAACCCCGGTGGCTATGTGTCGTCGTCCACTGTGCTTGGCAGCTTAATTGGCAAAGGAGTTAGCAGCTCGAAGCTGTTTTATAAAAAACAATACAACGCCAGCCTGACACCTGTTATAGAGGCTGATGACAAGAAGAGAAATACGGATTCTTTCAGCGGTTTCTTTTACGACGAAGCCAATAATGTGGGCGGCAGTCTTCAACGTGTATATGTGCTGACGACATCTGGTTCAGCATCAGCCAGTGAATTAATTATCAATGGATTACGTCCATTTATGGAAGTTGTCACAATAGGTACGACTACTTACGGTAAAAACGTCGGATCAAGAACAATTGAGGATGAAACGGGGCGTATAAAATGGGGTATACAGCCAATCATAACTAAAACTTTCAATGCGCTGAATCAATCGGATTATAGCACTGGTTTCGTGCCGAAAGTAGAGGTAAAAGAATTTACCAACGTGGCCTGGAAACCGCTGGGCGACATCAGCGACGCATTACTGAACGAAGCTGTTTTCCAGATTACGGGTGGCCGCACGGCGCGGGTTGCCGCTCGGTCCGGCATAGAAACGCCTTCGGTGGGTTCGTCCATCGAGCGCAAAGCGGGGGGCAGCAATATGTTTTTTGCCGATCCGCTACCCGGCCGACCTTAAGCCCGACCTTATCCTGGAGAGAATACACGATTTTTGGTTAAAAGCAGCCTTTCGGGGCTGCTTTTGCCGTTTTATCACCTAACTTTCGCGCCAGCAAGCCGCCCCGCACGATGTACGAGAAAAACATAGGCACCAAACAAAAAGCCCTGCGCATAAACCTCGACCGTAAGATTTACGGGTCATTCGCCGAAATTGGTGCCGGGCAGGAAACGGCCGCCATGTTTTTTAAAGCGGGTGGCTCTTCGGGTACCATTGCCAAAACGATGTCGGCCTACGATATGACCTTCAGTGACAGCATCTACGGCGTGGAAGAAAGCGGCCGGTATGTGGTGGAGTCACGGTTGGTGAAAATGCTCCATAAAGAATATAGCCTGCTGGAGAAGCGATTAGCCGAAAAACGTGGCCCCGACACCACGTTTTTTGCGTTTGCCAACACGGTGGTGGCTCTCAACTACCAAAAAACCAACGAGGCCCACGGCTGGATCGGCTGCCGCTTTCAGCTCAGCCCACAGGCGGGCTTCAACGACGTGATCATCCACGTCAGAATGCTCGACAACGAAAACGTGCTCCAGCAGCAGGCCCTCGGCGTTATTGGCGTAAACCTGATTTTTGGCTGCTACTACTACGCCAAAGCACCCGAAACGCTGGTGCTTTCGCTCATGGACGACCTGGCACCGGAGCGGATTCAGATCGACATGATCCGGTTTAACGGCCCCGATTTTGCTGATGTCGACAACCGGCTGATGACGTTGCACCTCGTTAAAAACAGTTTTACAGATGCGGCCCTGTTTGGGGCCGACGGGCAGGTGCTCCAACCGTCGGAAGCCCTCTACAAAAAGCATATCCTGGTCATGCGCGGGCGGCTGCGGCCCGTTACCAACGTGCAGATGGACATGATTGAGAATGGGGTGAAGCAGTTTAAAGACGAACCCGACGTAGATGCCGACCGGGTGATTTCGATGGCCGAGCTAACGCTCCACAACCTGCGGGCCAACGATCAGGGTATCGATGAAAAAGATTTTCTGGATCGCGTCGATATTCTGTGCTCGATGGGGCAGACGGTGATGATTTCCAATTACTTAGAATATTACAAATTAGTGGCTTACCTGGCGCGGCTGACCCGACTCAAGATCGGGCTGGTTGTGGGTATTCCTAATTTAGAATATATTTTCGACGAGGAACACTACGAGTTTTTGCCGGGCGGCATTTTGGAGTCTTTTGCTACCCTGTTTAGCCGCAAGGTGAAGCTTTTCGTGTATCCAACCCTAAAAAATGGTGCCATTTATAGCTGTAAGGAGTTTAAACTGCCGCCCACGCTGGAGCCGCTGTTTCAGTACCTGATCAGAAACGATAAAATTGAGGATATCACCGACTATAATGAACAAAACCTGCATATTTCAACGGATAGTGTGCTGACGATGATTCAGGAAGGGCAAACCGGCTGGGAGCAGATGGTGCCCGCGCCAGTTGCCAAACGCATCAAGGACTATTGCCTGTTCGGTTATCCATGTGAGGTCGAATACGTATCCATTGGGCAGCAGGTGCGCCAAAAGCAGGAAGAACAAATTGCCGACACCGTGGTGCTAAGCGAAGAAACTTAGTGGATGCAACACCCTGAAAAACAGCTCAGTAGATAACACCCAGCAGGTGCCGGCGTGATTGGTATTGTACCCGGATTTTACCGTTACTACTTGTTTCGCGAAGACTTTATAAATTCTCCTTTGCTTCCTGCTTCAGCTGGGCTTTGTTGATGGGTACCACGCCCACCGACTCGCAAACCAGACCTCCGCCCAGATTAGACAACCCGGCAATGATGGCGGGCGACTGCCGCAGGGCCACGCAACAGGCCGCAATGCTGATCACCGTGTCGCCCGCCCCCGACACATCGGCAATCTGGCGGATGTGGGCGGGGAGTTTCAGTGTTTCGCCGGCATAGTCGATGTAGGCGCCACGCTCCGAGAGGGTAATCAGAGCACCCTTCAGGTTCAGGTTTTTTTTGAGCGTATCGACAACGGCCTGAAATTCGGCCATATTATCCACGTCGAAATCAACTTTTAAGCCTTCGCGCAGTTCCTTTAAATTGGGTTTGAACAGTGTTACATTCTGATACGCCAGAAAGTTACGCTTTTTGGGATCCACCACCGTTGGCACATTGTGGGCGTTGGCAAAATTAGTGATCTCGACAATGGCTTCCTGACTCAGCACGCCTTTGTCATAATCCTCGAAAATAACGACGTGGCAGGTTGGAATAAGTTCTTTGGCTTTGGCCACTAATTGTGCCCGCTCGCTGGGGGTAATGTATCGGTCGGTTTCGGTATCGACCCGCACCACCTGTTGCGACTGGGCAATAATGCGCTCTTTGATGGTGGTGATGCGGTCGTGGCTACGAATGAGGCCGTTGCTACTGAGGCCCCGGTTATGCAGCTCCTGACTAAGCTGATCGCCGGGCGCGTCAGTCCCGATAACGGAGCACAAAATGGCTTCGGCACCCAGGGCCTGCACATTGAGCAGCACATTGCCGGCCCCACCCAGGCGAATTTCGCGCCGGTCAACGGTAACGACAGGAACGGGAGCTTCGGGCGAGATGCGCTCCACCCGACCCCACACGTAGGAATCGAGCATGACATCGCCAATAATCAGCACGCGGAGCGAATCAAATTGCCCGAACAGTTCGTCGAGGGTTATATTTAATACTGGACTCATAAGCAGCAGCGAGCGAGGATTTGTAATAAAGTCTCGCCCAGTCGACAATTTTTTGTGTAAAGAAACAAAAACCAGGGGCGTTTCCGGCAGCGGCCCGCCGGGTTTGAGGGAGCGGGAGCAGCACTTCTTACCAGTTGGCAATCAGGTTCAGCAGCCAGTCGGGTTTTAGAAACAGGCCCACAACGGGAACCACCACCCCCACCGCCAGCCAAACCGCAGCCACCGGCAATCTGACCGCCACCGGCGGGTCGGAACGGACGGGGGCGGCCCGGAAGAAGAGCAGAAACGGGATTTTAAGGTAGTAAACCAGCGAGATCAGCGCGTTGAGCAATCCCAGCGTAAACAGGGCCAGCAGCCAGGGGTTTGCGCTGCGCTGCCAGGCATCGTAGAGGGCCGAAAACGACAGTAGCTTCGCCGTGAAACCCACCGTTGGCGGCAGGCCCGTGAGGGCCAGCATCACAATGGTCAGGCACACCGACAGTAGCGGCTGCGTGGCTCCCATACCGGAAAAATTGCTGATAGTCAGGCTATTGTTGTTCGTTCGGGCGAGCAGGTCGATTAGAAAGAAAGCGGCCAGCGACATAAACAGGTAGGTACCGGCATAAAACAAAACGGCCTCGAAACCAGGTTCGCTCAGGGCCACCACACCCACCAGCAGAAAACCCGCGTGGGCAATGGTTGAGTAGGCCAGCAACCGTTTGGCATCCGTTTGGCGCAGGGCCGACAGATTTCCGATCAGTATGCCAGCCAGGGCCAGCACCGCCAGTGGGGTTTGCAGCACCAGGGTTGTGGCACCATCACCGGCAGCACCGCCCCCGGCGGGCGATTCCAGCGGCAGGGCTGTAATGATCCGCATCAGCACAAGCACCGCAGCCGCTTTGGGTGCTACTGAAAAAAAAGCCGCCACCGGCACCGGCGCGGCTTCGTAGGCATCGGGTGTCCAGACATGGAACGGCACACCGGCGAGTTTGAACAGCAACCCCGCCAGTGTGAACAGCACCGCCACGCCCGCCACAACCGCGTCCTGCCGGGACTCGCGCCGCTGCGCGCGCGCATCGTCACCGCAGCTCATGGGGTCGAACGACCGCGGTCCCGAGCTTGC
>JAYVAP010000105.1:0-5586 GCA_043750915.1 Spirosoma sp.
TCAGTACATGATGTATCAGCTGGCTTCGTCGATGGGCTGGCAACTGCAACTGCCCGAAGCCGAACAGCGGCAGCTGGAAGCCCTGAAAGCGAAAGCCGAAGAGGCCAGTCAAAAACAACCCGTGCTGGGGCAATAACAGGCAGTGTGTCGGACGTTTTGCTCAGGTATCATCGTTCGTAAATACCCCCTGTTTTATGCGCTTCCTCTACCTGTTCATGCTGTTGCCACTGGTGGTCAACGGCCAGTTGGCCCCCGACGGCGGGCAGTTTTGTCGGGAAGGAAGGGAGCGGGCATCGGGGCGCCTGGCGGCTAATGCCAAAGCCCGGCTGGCCTACCCCGGCGACGCCAGCATCGATGTTACTTACTATGGCCTCGATCTGCGCCTGACCCATACCCCCAACTACCTGCGCGGAGCCGCCACCATCACCCTCAAAAGTCAGCTTGCCAACCTCGGCAGCTTCTTTCTGGACCTGAACTCGACCACTGCCACCACTGGTGAAGGCCTGCGCGTGGATTCGGTACGGGCAGACAATCAGCGGCTCACGTTCCGGTTCAGCGACAACAAACTCACCATCACTTCGCCCCGGCCACTGGCTATGGGCCAGGCACTGACGCTAACGGTTTTTTATCAGGGCATACCCAACAGTCTGAATCAGGGTAGTTTCCAGTTCAGCACCCACGAGCGAACCACCGACCCCGCCATCTGGAGCCTGAGCGAACCCTACGGCGCACCCGACTGGTTCCCCTGCCGCGACTCGCCCGCCGACAAGGCAGATTCCTCGCTGGTGCGCATTACGGCCCCGGCGCGGTTTGTGTCGGTCTCCAACGGCCTGCTTGTGAGCACAACCAGCAATCCCGACAGCACCCGCACCTATGTTTGGCGTAACAGCTACCCCATTGCCCAGTACTTGATTTCGGTGGCCCTGTCGAACTATGAACGCTACGATACGCCCTTTACCTACGGTGGTCAGACCATGCCTGTTGCGCACTACATTTATCCCGAGGTGCTGCCGCTGGTGCGGGCTAATCTCGACCTGACACCAGCAATGCTGCGCCTGTTTACAAACCAGTTTGGTCCGTATCCGTTTCTGCGCGAGAAGTATGGCCACGCGCAGATGGGGCGGGGCAATGGCGGCATGGAGCACCAGACCATCAGCTCAATGGAAGAGCTGGCCCTGACCCCCGCCGTGATTGCCCACGAACTGGCGCACCAGTGGTTTGGTGATAAAATTACCTGCCGCGACTGGCAGAATATCTGGCTCAACGAGGGCTTTGCGTCCTATGCCGAAGCCCTGTATGCCGAATCGGTAAATGGAAAAATAGGCTACCAGTCGACCATGAACGCGTTTTTGACTCGAGCGCGGGCTGCCAGGGGAAGTATTTATGTGCAGGACATCAGCAACTTCGCCAACATTTTCAACGGTAACCGCAGCTACGCAAAAGGGGCTGCCGTGCTGCATATGCTGCGGGGCGTGGTGGGCGACAGCACGTTTTTTTGCATCCTGCGCACCTACAGCGCTGCCCCGGCAGTGGCGTATGGCACAGCCGTGACAGCCGATTTTCAGGCCGTGGCGCAGCAGGTGTCGGGCCAGGATTTGACCAACTTTTTCAGGCAATGGATATACGGCGAAGGCTACCCAACCTACCGCATAACGGTTTCAAACGGCGCGTTGCCCAACACCATCAGCCTCCGGCTGGAACAGCGCAACACCGTGGCCAGCAATCCAGTGTCGTTCACCATGCCGGTATCCATTCGGGTGCAGTCGGCAGCGGGCGACACCACCGTTACGGTTTTGAACGACCGGGCCGACCAGACCTTTACGCTGCCCGCGCGGGTACCGGTAACGGGCATCCAGATTGACCCCGACAACCGGCTATTGAAAACGGTGGAGGCCGTGGTTTTGCCCACCGTTATCACGGCCGTGGCCGAGCCGGTGCCGGGCTTGTTTCGGATCTACCCAAACCCGGCCCTGCCATCCGATGCACTGATCGTCGATTTTGCCACCACCACGACCGGTCCCCTCACGCTGCTCCTGACTAATATGGTCGGGCAACGGGTGGGAACACGAACCGAGCCAGTCCTGCCACCGGGCACCCACTCCCGCACGGTAGACCTGCGGGGTCTGTCGGCGGGTCAGTATACCCTGACTGTGCAAACGCTCAATGGCTCGCAAAGTCGGGTAGTGCTGGTTCGGTAGCGGTTGCTTTCCAGCCCAGCCGGGTCAGTTAGTCAGTTGTTTCCTGCCGGGCTTAACATTTTAGCCTGAGCACAGTTTAATAGGGTAACTAAAACAGTCTGGTCGCCATATAGTCAGGCTGCTTTTCTAATATTTCCCTATTAATCCGTATGAAAGTAGCTGATTCAACGCCCAATTTGACAACTTCCGCCGGTTTGTCCGGTTATCCAACAAACACGTCCTATGCGCCGGTTAATCTTCAGACCGGCACGTTTTCAACCAATACCGTTCGGGACCTGATCTGTTTCTCGCATCTGCGCTGGAATTTTGTTTATCAGCGCCCGCAGCACCTGCTCGGACGCGCCACCAAACAATATCGCGTCTGGTTTATTGAAGAGCCGATTTGGGGCCATGAGTTGCGGATGCATGCCACGCAACAGGCCGACGGACTCACCGTGCTGGTGCCCCACCTGCCCCACGGAACCCGGCCCGACGAAGCCCTGCGGCTACAGCGTCAGTTGCTGGATGCGTTTATGCAACGTGAGCGCATCAGCGACTTTGTGGCCTGGTACTATACGCCGATGGCCATGCTCTTTACCGACCACCTGAAACCCCGGCTCACTGTCTACGATTGTATGGACGAATTGTCGGCGTTCTGGGGTGCTCCTGCGCAGCTACTGGAGCAGGAAAAACGCTTGATTCAACGGGCGGGGGTAGTTTTCACGGGTGGCTACAGCCTCTACGAAGCCAAGCAGAACCGCCATCCGCAGGTATTTGCGTTTCCCAGCAGCATCGACTTTGCCCACTTTTCGGCCGCCCGCAACCCGCAACCCGACCCCGCCGATCAGCGCCATCTGGCCAGCCCGCGCATTGGATTTAGTGGCGTTATCGATGAGCGTTTCGATTATGAATTGATGGGCGAAGTAGCCCGGCGCCGACCCGAGTGGCAGTTTGTGATGATTGGCCCCATTGTTAAAATAAATCCCGCCCTGTTGCCCCAAGGCAGCAACGTACACTATGTGGGCTTGAAAGACTACAAAGAACTGCCCGCCTACCTCAGCAACTGGAACGCAGCCATATTGCCCTTCGCCCTGAACGAGTCCACCAAATATATCAGCCCAACCAAAACACCGGAGTATCTGGCGGCTGGATTACCCGTTGTCTCAACCCCCATCCGGGATGTTGTTCGCACCTACGGCAGCGAAGGATTTGTGCAGATTGCCGATAATGCCGATGCTTTTGAAGCCGCCATTGAGCGGGCACTCAGCGGCAAACATCCCGAAGACTGGTCGGCCATTGACGCTTTTCTGGCCGGAAACTCCTGGAACCACACCTGGAGCGAGATGAACCGCCTAATGGTTGCCCAAATGCGTTTAGCCATCGAACAGTAAAGACCGCACTGCCAGCATTTTTCGTCTAAGATTACACGTCGCCCCGTGGCACGACCATGACGACATCTTCTTTTTCTACAATGACCTGTCCTTCGGCAAGGCCTTTTGGTTTGCGGACAAATTTTTTGAGCGTAACCGTCACGGGGCACAGGCTGTCGGTTCGGCGTTTGGAATACCAGGCCGCCAGTTCTGCCGCCCGCTCAATCACGTTTTTGGGAAACGTTTTGCCGGCTTTATACTTCACCACCACGTGCGAACCGGCAACGTCGCGGGCGTGGAGCCACAAGTCTTCTTTATGGGCGTATTTCTGGGTAAGCAGGTCGTTGTTTTTGGCATTACGGCCAATCAATATCCGAAAATTGTCGAGTAGCACTTCTTTAAACAACTGCGCCTGTGCACCGTCCGACGAGGCCATCGACGGCGCGTCCTGTAGCAGATTCGCCTGTTTCACATACCGGCGGAGTTCTTTTAGGTTAGTGATCTGCCCGATATCGGTTCCTTGGTGGTCCATGCGCTCGGTTTCGGCTTCCCGGGCCGCCACCTGATTGGTGAGGTGATCCTCCTCGATCTTCTCATTTTTCGATTTGCGGTAGTAGTCTTCCGCATTCTTCTGGGGACTCAGATCGGGTTTGAGCCGGATGGTGATCGGCTGATCGCGGTAAAAATCGAAAAGCGTCACCTGTTGGGGCGATTTGGCTCCCGGCGTTTCGGGTATGGCGTGGAGGTTGGCCATCAGAATATGGCCCATCTGTTCGTGGCTGGCACCGGCGTTGCGGGCCGCGAGCCGCTGTTTGTTTCCCTCGATCTGGGCCTGCGCCCGCTTCCGGCGTTTTTCCAGCAGTTGCAGCCACCCGGCTTTCTCCAGTTCAAAGGTGTTGCGTCCGTTATAAGCGATAAAAAACCGGTTGGCGGCCTCAACCGGGTCGTCGAAAGATTGCACCGGCTCGCCAGGGTCCCCGGCAATGGGCAGCAGGCTGAGCGTGGGTTTATGGGCCACCCGGGCCAGGTAATAGCGGGGCTGCTCCAACAACGAAACCACGTGCTGCAACTGCGCCCAGGTCACCGCTTCGCCCGGCTCTTTTTGCGCTTCCAGATACTGGTTGACCACTTTGCCAAAGGTTGGAAACAACTTGCGGTAGTCTGAATGGGCCTGCTCAAAGGCATTGTGCGACTGGTCGATGGGGCGGTCGAGCGAATCGAGCGTAAGTTGCCAGTCGGTGGTTAGGTTGTGGTTGAATAGGTCGACTACTGTGTTACCCCGAAACGCCAGCAGGTTGGGCCGGTTGCCAAAGAATTTGAACAGCAGCGTGTAGTCATTTTCCAGCTGAATGGCCAGACAGCGTTCGTTCAGAAAATGGCGCACGTTCACCACGGCCAACCCGGTTTCCGTTCCTGCTGTTGTGGGAACCTCGTGGGGTTGGTCTTTTTTCGGTAACGGCTCGGTAAGGCCATCAAACAAATCCACGCTGTTGGCGCGGGCACGTTGCACGGCTTCGGGAAAGAGCAGGCCCGAAAAGTCGGACCGTAATGTTGCTTTGAGGTAGAAAGGCCGGTAGTAATTTTGTTTGCCTTTTGCCTGCGCAAACACCAGCACCACCTCATCGCGGTCCTGACTGAAGCACTCCATAAATCGAAGGCCGGTCAGGCGCGGTTCGAGGGCGGGCGCAAGCTGCCGCAGAAAATAATAATTGGTTTGCATAAGGGCGCAAAGGTACGCACCTCGGGGGAGGATGCGCCGGACCACAAAAAAAGCCTGCCCGTAATGTCTACGGGCAGGCTTTTTTTGTATGCAAACTGAATGTTTAGTAGCCCTTGTTTTGTTTCAGCCCCTGCTTGCCATCGATGGTTTTGCTTTGGTTGATCACGTATTCGGGAATGGGCAACAACTCGTCCTGATTTTTGGTGAAAACAGCATTTAGCAGGTGCGACCGCTTTTTACTTTCCGTAGTCAGGTAGGCGTTGATGGTTGTTTCAGCAATGCCCCACCGAACGAGGTCGAAGAAGCGGTGGCCTTCCAT
>JAYVAP010000106.1:0-7092 GCA_043750915.1 Spirosoma sp.
CATCTAAAGATGTATCTTCTACAAAGATTATAATAATCATGGCACGGCCTGAAACAGCAGGCATCAGTGCCGCAGTTGCTCGAACCAGGACAGCGACCGGCTCATGAACACTACTTCGGTGGGCACGTGACCGCCCGTTCTGAGGGCCAGCAAACTCACACTTGGCGAACCCCGCCGATGCAGGGCGGTGTAGGTCTGCTGCGAGGTCAGAAACGGAATAACCTCATCCTGCTCACTATGAATCAGGCGGGTGGGTGCCTGAACCGACCAGTTTGTCAGGTCATTGTCGGCCAGTGCTTTGCCAAACGGAGAAGCCCCATTGCGCACATCGGCCAGAAATTGATCGGTACAAATTTCATTGAAACTGAGCGCTATATTCCGGGCGTTGGCCAGCGACTGCTCGATTTGCCCGGCGTAAGGTGGTTTAAAAAAATAACTGACCGGCTTGTTGATGTTATAAATCCGGTTGTAGCTGAGCGTTTGCCAGGCATATACCTGATTAGATACCCCGCCATCCGTAGGATTTTGCGTCACATAATTAAAAAAGGCCGACATAGCATAGGGCCCGGCCCCGCAACTCGACCCGGCAATTCGTAAGCCGGCATATTTCTCTTCGAGCAACTTCTGGGCCGACAAACTGGCATAGCCACCCTCTGAATAACCGGCCAGAAAAATCTGGCTGTTCCATTGAATGTCCCGTTTTGTTAGAAATGCTTTTGTGGCCAGCAGCATGTCCACCGTGGCCTGCGCCAGCGATTGCCGGTGTTGGTAGTCGTGGGGGATTTTATCGGCATCGCCGTAGCCAACATAATCCGGACAGGCAACAATGTAGCCGTGGGTAGCAAAATAGAGCGGATACGAAAACCGGGCGGTCATAAAATCACCCCCCGACGGTACCTCCGTGCTGGAAAAAGCGGTCGGATGCTGATAGCTCAGGAGTGGGTATGGCTTGAGCGTGGGCGTAATCTGGTCGGGTAGGTAAACAATACCTGATGCCGTAACAGAGCTGCCATCGGCCAGCATTGTGCGGTACGAAATCCGATTAACACTGATCTTGTAATCAGTGGCCTGATAAATCAGCGAATCGTTGGTTGTGGCAATGTGCTTCAGCGTGGCATTGTCGTAATAGGCGAGTTGAACCGAATTGAGCAGGACGGGTTCCGGCAAAACGGCTGCCGGGTTGCAAGCCACAGAAAATAGAAAAACAGCGCACGCCAGCGCAGTGGATAGATGTTTTGGCATCGTAAAACAGGAATGGTGGTGGGTGGGGCAATCATCAAAAAAACGGTCTCCGCCATTGCCTCACCGCTTCGGGCAGTGGCAGGGCAATGGCGGAGACCGGCTTATTTTTTCTTTTTCGCTGGCTTTTCGGCGGCCGGCTCCTTCCCGGCCTTTGCTGGTTTAGCCGATTCAGGATCCGTTATCGTTTTGGCAACGGCGGGCACGGCTGCCGGAGCCTCGCCCGCCATGGAGCCGCGCACAAACGTGCCCCAGGTGAGGTTATCTTTACCCTTTTGAACCTGTTTAGCCCGATCGATGGCCATATTGGCCGCAGCCTCAACCACCCAGTCGAAGTTAGCCTGCCCCACCGAATGCACATCGGCATCAGGAGCAGGGTTGCAAAAGTCGATGGCAATGGGAATCCCATCGCGGACGGCAAACTCAACCGTATTAAAATCGTAGCCTAAACCATGATTCAGTTTCAGCACGTAGTCGTGAATGGTGGCGAGGAGTTTTTTGCCCGCGTCGCCGGTTACTTTCAGTTCCGATGCGTAGCGCAGGTGGTGGGGGTTGCGCGGTTCGTAGGGCATGATCAACACCTCTTTGCCCCCAATGCAGTAGCAGCGCACATAATCGGTGAAGTCGATGGCCTCCTGATAAAGCATCACCAGCTGCCCCGTTTCGTCATACGAGCGGAACATCTGCTCGGGGTTATCGACTTTGTAAACACTTTTCCAGCCCCCCCCGGCGTGGGGTTTCATAAACGCCGGAAAGCCAATGTGGTTGAAAACAGCATCCCAGTCCATGTGGCCCAGATTCCGAAACGAGTTATGATTCGTATCGTCGGGGCGCTCTTTGGAGGGCAGCAAAATCGTTTTCGGCACCGGAACACCGAGTTGCACGGCCAGCGCATTATTAAAAAACTTCTCGTCGGCACTCCACCAGAATGGATTGTTGATGACGGCGGTGCCGGTCAGGGCCGCGTTTTTCAGGTACGCCTTATAAAATGGCACATCCTGCGAAATGCGGTCGATGATCACGGCGTAGTCGGTTGGAACGCTCTGCTCAACCTGACTGATGTGAACAAATTCGGCTTTGAAGGTGCTTTGTTTTTCGTTGACACGGTCGACGAATGCCTGTGGAAAGGTGTTTTCCTGACCAAACAGGATGCCTATTTTTTTCATTTCTTTGAGCAATTTAGTGAGACGGGCACACCAGCGGCCACGCCCGGAAAATTAGATCTGTTTGTTTTAATTTGTGCGTTTAGCGGCATCTTTTATCGACACGCTGCACCCGGCAGGGCTTAAATCATGCTCAGATACCGGGGAAACTGCTCTTTCCAGACGGGCCAGTCGTGGTCGCCCCAGGGCGTTACGTCGAGTTGGTGACGAATGCCTTTTCGGTTCAGAATGTCCGACATCCGGTAGTTGCCGCCCTTGCAGAAATCGTATTCCGACGTACCAAGCACGATGTTCATGCGGTGGAATTCATCGTTCTGTGCCCCCGGCATAAAGTCGGGCGGGTTGTTAAAAAAGACATTGTCGTCGTAGTAGCCGCCCAGAAACGAGCGGATATCGAAGGCCGCGCCCATCGTGAGCAGGTGGCCGACCTGCTCGGGGTGCCGGCAGGCGAAGTTGAGTGCGTGGTAGCCGCCAAACGATGCCCCCGCAACGCCGATTTTTTGCACGTTGCACTCCTGCTGAATGCCCGGCACGAGTTCTTCGTGCAGAAACCGGTCGTAGAGCACGTGGTTCCAGATGCGGGTGCCGGGGTGCAGGTGTTTGGCATACCAACTCTCTTTGTCAATGCTGCCGATGCAGTACAATTTCACCTTACCCGACTCCACAAACCAGCGGGCAGTTTCGGTCAGGCCAAAATTTTTGTACTCGTAGTAATTGCCCATCGAGGTCGGAAACAGCACAACGGGATAGCCCCAGTTTCCGTAAACCAGCATCTCGATGTTGCGGCCGAGGTGATGCGAATACCAGTTTCGATATTGTTCCTGCACAATGTAGGTCAGTAGGCAATCAGTGAAAATCCGGTCGAAATTAGCGTAAACCGGTAGAAACCACAACTTCCTACCGGCAGTAGGCAAAAAAACGCCTACTTTTGGCCCTGTGATCCCATTATTTCTATTGTTTTTTAACTGTATGCCTGAGCCTGCACCGGCCCTTATTGGCACCGAACTACCCACTGTAACCGTTCGGCACCACGATTCGTTATATTCCGTCCCCCTCAAACGCAGCGTCCGGTTAGATGTGGTGCTACCCCCCCACTACGACGCAGCCAAAACGGGGCACCTGCCCGTTCTGTACCTGAACGACGGCCAGGATTTGCCGCGCCTGCAGCTGACAGCCGTGCTCAATTCGCTCTATAAACAGCAGGCCATCCGGCCGTTTGTGCTGGTGGCCATTCATGCCGGCGACCGTATTCAGGAGTACGGCACGGCCGCGCAGGCCGATTACCTGGGGCGGGGCAGCAAAGCGGGTCTCTACACCGATTTTATGCTCACCGAACTCCTGCCCTATATCAATAAACACTACCGCGTCAGCCAGAAACCCCAAGACACCGTTCTGGCAGGCTTCTCGCTGGGCGGACTGTCGGCCTTCGACATGGTGTTTCACCATCCCGACCGGTTTGCGCGGGCGGGCGTTTTCTCCGGCTCGTTCTGGTGGCGCAGCAAAAGCACCGAAGCCGGCTACCGCGACGAAACCGACCGCATTATGCACGACTTAGTGCGCAAAGGCTCGTTTAAAAAGGGACTTTCATTCTGGTTCGAGACGGGCACCGACGATGAGACCAGCGACCGCAACCACAACGGCATCATCGATGCCATCGAAGACACCACCGATCTGATTGGCGAACTGGTTAAAAAAGGGTATCGACCCGAAACCGACATTCGGTACGTGGAAATTCCCGGCGGCAAACACAACCCCGAAACCTGGAGTCAGATTATGCCGGATTTCCTTTGCTGGGCGTTTAATAACGAGTAGTACACGGTATTTTAACTGAATCGATATGAGCCATTCCTTATTCTTTATTGTGATGAGCGTGGCACTTTTGCCGGCCTGCAAAAGCCCTGAATCTCCCACGCCACCCGTTGTTCAGCCGCCGGTAGTTATAACGCCCCCCGTCAGCGTGACGGTGCCCGCCATGTCGGGTCCGCGCAAACTCGTCTGGCAAGATGAGTTCGACAAGCCCGGCCTGCCCGATCCTACCCGATGGGCCTACGACGTGGGCGGCCACGGCTGGGGCAACAACGAAGCCCAGTACTACACCAGCCAGCGCAGCGAGAACGCCCGCGTGGAAAAGGGCAAACTTATTATCGAAGCCCGCAAAGAAAGCTTTGAAGGTAAAAACTACACTTCAGCCCGGCTGCTGACCCAAAACAAGATCGCCTGGACCTACGGACGCTTTGAAATAATGGCCAAACTACCCCAGGGGCGGGGCACCTGGCCCGCCCTCTGGATGCTGGGCGAAAACATTACGACCGTCAGCTGGCCGCTCTGTGGCGAAATCGACATCATGGAACACGTAGGCTTCGACGAGGGCGTGGTACACGGCACCATTCATTCCGAGGCTTATAATCACTCGAAAAACACCCAGAAAGGCGGGCAGACGACCCAAAAAGACGTGACGAGCCAGTTTCATCTCTATGCGATGGAGTGGACTGCCGACCAGATCGACTTTTTCCTCGACGACCGGAAATACTACACCGTGCAGCGGTCGGTACTGGGCAGCAGTCCCGCGCAGTGGCCCTTTGGCAACCCGTTTTTCCTGATCATGAACGTAGCCGTAGGGGGCAACTGGGGCGGGGCGCAGGGCATCGATGAGCGCATCTGGCCGCAGCGCATGGAAGTCGATTATGTGCGGGTGTATCAGTAATAAAAAGCAGCAGACAAAACGAAGGCCCACTGACATAAAACGGGCATCCTGCCCAAACACAACGGCGGCTGCTCCCGATGGGAACAGCCGCCGTTACGCATTTTGCCGGTTTATTTTCCTGCCATAGGCAAATTTTATTGGCTCTGCCCGGCTGTTTTACTGGCGCGGTTCGATTGCTTGATGGTCTCGCCAATCTGATCCCATTGCTCGGGCGTAACGCTTTCGAGGTGGTTAAACTCACCCGCCCCCAGCACCTCGCCCCCGTCGATGGTGATGCACTCGCCGGTGATGTAGCCCGAATAGTCTGACAGCAGATAGGCTGCCAGGTTAGCCAACTCACCGTGCTCGCCCACGCGCCCCAGCGGAATCCGGCTGGTGGGGTCCATCATACTCGCCAGCGGTTCGGGAAAGAGCCGGTCCCAGGCTCCTTTGGTAGGAAACGGACCGGGCGCAATGGCGTTGAGCCGGATGCCGTACTTGCCCCACTCGGCCGCCAGCGATTTAACCATAATCAGGGCACCGCCTTTGGCCACCGCACTCGGCACCACATAGCCCGATCCGGTGGTGGCATAAGTCGTGGAGATATTCAGCACCGTGCCGGGAATTTTGTTCTCGATCCAGTATTTGCCCACCGCCAGCGTGAAATAATACGTACCCCGCAGCACAATGTCCACAATGGTATCGAAAGCTTTGTAAGAAAGCCGTTCGGTAGGGCTGATGAAATTACCGGCCGAGTTGTTGAGCAGCCCATCGACCTGCCCAAATGCCGCAATGCTTTGGGCCAGCACGTTCTCAATTTCCAGCGGGTTACGCACGTCGCAGGCCACCGCCAGCACTTTGTTCGATCCACTTATTTCGGCGGTCAGCTCCTTGGCTGTTTCGTCGATAACGGCCTGACGGCGGCTGCAAATGGTGACGTTGGCCCCCAGCGCAAGCAGGTAGCGGCTGATGGATTTGCCCAGGCCCGTGCCTCCGCCGGTAACAATAATGGTTTTTCCTTTGAGCGCGTCCTCGCGCAACATGCCTGTGGTCATTGGTGGTTGGTTGGTTAATTGTTGACGCATTGGCCAGCCTGCTTTGGCCCGCAACGGGCTGATTAGTAGCCCCGATTGGTTTTTTTATTAAACTCGGCTTTGCGCTTTTCGAGCGTGGCCTGCATGGCTTCGTCGAAATCCAGTGACTGCATCTGCGACGAATTCCAAACCGCTACATACTGCATACCGTCGTTGATATCTTTGCCAACCCCGTAGTTAAGCACTTCTTTGGCTCCCTGCACAGCCGGGGCGGGGTTGTCGGCAATTTGGCGGGCCAGCACCCGTGCCGCGTCGAACAGGGCATCGGGTGTGTCATAAACGTGGTTGACTAAGCCCGTGCGTTCGGCAAAAACGGCATCATAATCGCCCCCCGTAAAAGCCATCTCGCGGGTAAAGCCCTGCCCGATCAGGTGGGGCAAAAACTGCAGACCGCCAATATCGGGCGTAATGGCGAGCCGGGCTTCGCGCAGGCTGAACCGGGCCTCGCGCGAGCACAGCCGGATGTCGGCGGCCGCCACCATGTTCAGTCCGCCACCAATGCACCAGCCGTGGATGGCCGCAATAACGGGCTTCGGCATCTGGTGCATTTTCACAAAGCCCGACTGCATGAACTGAATGCGGGCCATGAGTTGTCGGCGTTCGTGGGCCGTTGGCGTAGCGTTGGCCCCAACAATGCCGGGCATCATCCGCGCCACATCGAGACCATAGCTAAAATGGTCACCGCTGCCCCGCAACACCACACACCGAACATCGGGCAGCTGGTCGATTTCGTCCATCACCACTGGCAACTCCGCCCAGAATTCCGGCCCCATGGCATTGCCTTTGCCAGGCCCAAGTAACGAAACCGTCAGCACGCCGTCGGCTTCGTCAAGTGATAACGACTGGTATGTTTTTGTCATAAAATATATGGTATGCGTGCATACGATCCGCTAAAATTAGCAGACAAGTCGGG
>JAYVAP010000107.1:0-4345 GCA_043750915.1 Spirosoma sp.
GCGTAGATCATAATCCGCTTCAGCGAGTTGAGCAGGTCGGTTCGGCCAATGGTCATCACGTTGGGATTGTTGGTCGGAATGGCGTTTTCGTAGTCCGGAAACCGTTCGTCGATCAACCGGCAGATCAACTGCGTGCCGCCGAAAGTGAACGACGCATTGGACTGGCTGAACTCAACCACTACCGATACCGGCCCGCCATCGCGCCCTTCGGGCAGTGATGTTTTGAGGAGCTGGAGGGCTTTTCGCGGAATAATGAGCGATGTGCTGGCTGGCCCCGCCGATGAGCCACTGCCCAGATCGGTTCGGCGGTAGCGGATGAGCCGGTGCCCGTCGGTGGCTACAAACGTGGCCGTGTCTTCGCTCAGTTGCAGATACACGCCCGTCATGGCCGGGCGCAGATCGTCGGTGCTGGTAGCAAAAACGGTGTTGTTGATGGCCGCCAGCAAGAGATCGGAGGTCATATCGACCGATAGGGTCTTGCTCACGGTGGGCAACTTGGGGAAATCAATCGGGTTTTCGCCGGAGAGTTTGTAGCGGCCGTTGTCGGTCAGGATTTCGGTGCCGAACGTCTCGGTATCGATGTTTATGATAACGGGTTGCTCGGGCAGGCTGCGGAGCGTATCGAGCAGGAGTTTGGCCGGAATGGCAATGGCACCACTTTCGCTCGCTTCAACCGGAATTTGCGTGGTCATGGTCGTTTGCAGATCCGATGCCGTCACGGTCAGCATGCCCCCGGAGCCGCCTGACCCGGCATCGATACGAAACAGAAAGTTCTCCAGAATTGGCACAATCGGGTTGGCGGCCACCACGCCGTTGATATGCTGGAGGTTTTTGAGCAGGACAGATGAGGAAACGATAAATTTCATAAACCAATAGAATAAAAAAAGCGGTTTTGACCAAAGGCGTAGAACAAAAGTAGCAAAAATTACTGACCCGGCACCGGGTTTTTTCGGGCGGGTAGCCAAAGAACCATCTCCCGCCCGATACTGTATAGTAGCTGACAGGCCATGCACGATGAGAGGCTCCTCTTGCTCCGCCACGCCTGATTGACGATAACAGTATGGACACGGAAATTATTAATCGGGTGGCGGGCAGCGGCCTTGTTTCGCTCGACCTCGAAGCCTATTACCACCCTGGCGAACGGGTGGTTTATGACCTGAAAGAGAACCTGTATATGGGGCTGATGCTCCGGGAAAAAGAATTCAGGGCATTTCTGGCCGAGCACGACTGGCACCCGTATGCGGGCAAAAACGTGGCCATTACCTGCACCGAAGATGCCATTGTGCCCACCTGGGCCTACATGCTGCTAACGCTGAAACTGCGCCCCCATGCCAACATGGTGGTGTTTGGTACGCTGGCCGACCTGAACCAGAAACTCTATTTCGATGCCATCGCGGCCATTGATCCCGAAGACTACCGTGATGCCCGCGTGGTGGTGAAAGGCTGCGCCAAAGTGCCGGTGCCAACGGCGGCCTATGTCGAGCTGACGCGGGTGTTGCAGCCCGTGGTGCAAAGCCTGCTGTTTGGCGAGCCATGCAGCACGGTGCCGCTCTACAAACGGCCCAAAGTACAGTAGGGGCGTAGCGCACCGCTGCGCCTGCTACCAGGCCGACTTTTTGGTTTTCAGTGTTTGCAACCCCTGCGGTACCCAAACGGCGGCTTTGTCCATCACTTTTGGGGCGATGGGCCGAATATATGGGTATAAAAATGCGCCGTCGACCTGGCGGGGCGGAATTTTTATACCCATAAAACTGAACAACCAGAGAATAATACTGATGCCGAAAACCCACGTAAAAAGCCCCACCGCTGCCCCCGCCACCTTATCGAAGGTGCCCAGGAGGGTGTATTTCAGTGACCGGCGGAGGGCAAACCCCATCCGGTTAATCATGTAGACGGTTGGAAAAAAAATTACCGAGAAGCCTAACCACGGCAGGATTTTTCGGGCCAGCTCGCGGCTGATATACGGGCTGAGTAAGTCGATGCCGAAAGCCAGAAACTTGAACCCCACAATCATGGCCACCACAAAGGCAATCACCGCCACAATCTCCACCAAAAGGCCTTTGCGGTAACCGTTGAAAACACCCCAGGCCAGGGGAATGCACATGATCAGATCGAGGGTCGTCATATTGGGGAGAGCCGTGAGCAGTCCGGCTGTTTGGGGCAACCGGCGTTGAGGGGGGCTAAAAGCGATTTATTGCAGTAACCCCTTTACCATCGCCGAAATCGCTTTTCCGTCAGCTGCGCCGGCCAGTTCTTTAGAGGCCACGCCCATCACCCTGCCCAAATCCGACGGTGCCGATGCGCCCAAACGGGCCATGATGGCCTGAAGCTTGGCCCTAAGTTCGTCGGCCGACAGTTGGCTGGGTAGATATTGCCCGATTACGGCAATTTCGCCCTCCTCAACCGCCAGCAGATCGGGGCGGTTTTGCTGGCGGTAAATGTCGGCCGAGTCTTTCCGTTGCTTCACGGCCTTCGTCAGCACCTTCATCTCTTCGTCGGGCGTAAGGTCGCCCTTAGCCCCTTCTTTTGTTTCTTCGATCAAAATCATCGACTTCACGGCCCGCAACGCACGGAGTTTGTCCTGATTTCGGGCCAGCATGGCCTGTTTAATATCGGCATCGATTTGTTGTTTGAGCGTCATTTTTCTAAGGAGCTAATGCGTAAATGGGTGAGCGAGCAACCACGGGAGCGCTCATTTCCTGAACCTTCATTGATCGGGCAAAGTTACAAATCTACCTGGCCTAATGCACGCTTTCGCTCATTGGTGTTTCCGGTCTCCTTCGCTCTTCATCTGTTTGCCTATGATCCGCCTGTCTGTCAATATCAATAAAGTGGCAACGCTCCGTAATGCACGGGGTGGCAACAACCCTGATCTGGTGAAATTTGCGTTGGATTGCGAACGCTTTGGGGCGCAGGGCATAACCGTTCACCCCCGCCCCGACGAGCGGCATATTCGCTACCAGGATGTGCTGGACCTGCACACGGCTGTTTCGACGGAATTTAACATTGAAGGCAATCCCGACGAACGATTTATCGAACTCGTCAAGCGGGTTAGGCCCGCGCAGGTGACCCTTGTGCCCGACGCGCCCGACGCCATCACCTCCAACGCTGGCTGGGATACCATCCGCCACGCCAGTCACCTGCGCGACCTGGTCGATACGTTCCGGGCCGACGGCATTCGGGTCTCCATCTTTGTCGATGCCGACGAGCGGATGGTGGAAGGAGCCAAAGCCGTGGGTGCCGACCGCATCGAACTCTACACCGAACCCTATGCCGCGCATTATTTTGAGAACCGGCAAGCGGCCGTGGCTCCCTTTGTGCGGGCCGCCCAAACAGCCGCCCAACTGGGGCTTGGCCTCAACGCGGGCCACGATCTAAGCTTAGACAATCTGCGTTTTTTTGCCCAACAGGTGCCCAATCTGGCCGAAGTGTCCATTGGTCACGCCCTCATCTGCGACGCGCTGTATCTGGGTCTGGAAAATGCCATTCAACTTTACCGGCGGGAACTGGCGTAGGAAAAACGTGGCCTTCCTGTTAACCCAATCATGGTCAATCAGCTTTCTGTTGAGGAGTTTCTAAAGCAGGCGCAAACCCGGCCTGTCATTGATGTTCGGTCGCCGGGCGAGTATGCGCACGCCCACATGCCCGGCGCGGTCAGTATCCCGCTGTTCGACAACGACGAGCGGGCGCGGGTGGGCACCAAATACAAAAATGCGGGCAAGGACGCGGCCGTGCTGGTGGGCCTTGAACTGGTGGGTCCAAAGCTGGCGGGCTTTGTTAAACAGGCAAAAAAACTCAGTCCGCAAGCCAAAGACATCCTCGTTCATTGCTGGCGGGGCGGTATGCGGAGCGGCTCGTTTGCCTGGCTGCTCGATACCGCCGGGCTAACGGCATCGACGCTGGCGGGCGGCTACAAAGCCTACCGGAACGCCGTGTTGTCGGGGTTTTCTGAGCCGCGAAACTTCATTGTCCTGGGGGGCAAAACGGGCAGCGGCAAAACCGACATTCTGAAGGAGCTGGCCCGGCAGGGCGAGCAAATCATCGATCTGGAAGCGCTGGCTCAACACAAAGGCTCTACCTACGGAGCCATTGGACAACTGCCGCAACCCACAACGGAGCAGTTCGAGAACCTGGTTTTTCGGGCCTGGCGCACGCTCGACCCCGACCGGCGAATATGGATTGAAGACGAAAGCCGCAATGTAGGCGCCTGCTTTGTGCCCATGCCCCTCTGGCTACAGATGCGGGCGGCCCCGGTTGCGTTTCTCGACCTGCCCAAGCCCGTTCGGGTAGGGCGGTTAGTGACCGAATATACCGGCATTGACCACGGCCTGCTAATTGAGGCTAC
>JAYVAP010000108.1:0-2755 GCA_043750915.1 Spirosoma sp.
CTTAGACTGGTAGTGTATTTAAGCAGGAATCTATACGAATATAGCAGGAAGACCCGCAGGGGCGTTAAGTTTGTGTTAATTTTATACCCCGTAACCTAACTTACATTACATCTGCTGATTCTTATGCGTACAATACTTTTACTTGTTCTGTGTCTGGGATTGGGGCTTCGCCTTGTTCATGCCCAGGTAACAACCTCGTCCATTGCCGGTGTTATCACCGATGCCAGCGGCAAAGGTTTACCCGGTGCTACCGTATCGGCGGTTCACCTGCCCAGTGGCACCCAATACGGCGTGTCGACCCGCGCCGAGGGCCAATTTACCCTCCCCAACCTGCGCGTGGGTGGCCCCTACCGCCTGAACATTTCCTACGTTGGCTATCGCAGCGAAATCATCGACAACGTGTCGCTTAGCTTAGGCCAGAAACTGCCGCTGAACCTGACACTCAAAAATGATGAGCAGCAACTGACCGAGGTGGTCATTCGGTCCAACGCCAACGACGTGCTCAATAACAACCGCACCGGGGCGCAAACCAACATCAGCAGCGAGCAGCTGCGCATTCTGCCCACCATTAAACGCTCGGTCTTCGACTACACCCGCCTGAACCCCCAGGCCGGTGACGATGGCACGTTTGGCGGACGCTTCAACCGCTTCAATAACTTCTCGCTCAACGGGGCCATTTTTAACAACCCCTTCGGGCTGGATGCCAGCACGCCGGGTGGACAGTCCGACGCGCAGCCGGTTTCCTTAGATGCCATTGAGCAGGTGCAGGTTGCGCTGTCGCCCTTCGATGTGACGCAGTCGGGTTTCACCGGTGCAGCCGTCAACGCGGTTACCAAGTCGGGTACGAACCAGTTTCACGGAACCGCCTTTGGATTCTACCGGAATCAGGACCTGACGGGCAAACGCGTGAAAGGCACCGACATTATTGTGCCGGAGTCGAGCCAAACGCAGTTCGGGTTTAGCTTGGGCGGGCCGCTGATCAAAAATAAGCTATTCTTTTTCATCAACGCCGAAGCTGATCTGCGCTCCGACCTGGGTACCAACGGCTGGGTAGCCCGCCGAAACGGACTGGAAGGGGCCAACGTATCGCGGGTGCAAGCCGCCGATATGGAACTGGTTTCCAATAGCTTACGGACCTTGTATAATTACGAAACCGGTCCCTACGAAAATTTTACCCACAAAACCCGCAACGCTAAATCCATTGTTAAACTCGACTGGAACATCAGCCGGGTTCATAAACTATCGGTGCTGTATAATTTCCTGGATGCCTTCCGCGACAAGCCCGCTCACCCTTCGGCCCTTGGTCGCCGGGGACCTGATCTGGTTACGCTACAGTTTCAGAATTCGGGCTATCGCATCAACAACAAACTCCAGGGTGGTATTATTGAACTGAACTCTAACTTCAACGGTCGCTTTGCCAACAAACTACAGGTGGGCTACACGCGTTTTCGCGATGCGCGTGACCCCTTCTCGGCTCCGTTTCCCACTATCAATATTAACCGCAACAAGATTCGCTACATCGTGGCGGGGCATGAGCCGTTCTCGATCAATAACCGCCTGAGCCAGGATGTGTATCAGTTTACCAATAATTTCAACATCTATGCCGGTAAGCATACCATCACCCTGGGTACCTCGCTGGAAAAATTTGATTTCAAAAATTCGTTCAACCTCGGCAACTACGGCGGCACCTTTGGGCTCGGTTTTGACTCCGTACAGGTCTTTGCCGATTCGATTGCCCGGCCCGGTTTCCGCGGCTTAGTCAATGCTGCCCGCGATACTTATGCAAAAGGAAACTGGGCTTTGGCCGAAACCAACGTGGGCCAGTGGGGTATTTATGCCCAAGACGAATTTCTGGTTAATTCAAAACTTAACCTCACCTTCGGCATCAAAGTCGATGTGCCGCTTTACTTCGATACGCAGCGAAAAATTGACGAAAGCATTTCCCGCAGCCAGGCCTACTTTCCGGATATTCAGTACTACAACGCAGCAGGTACGCCGGTTAAACTCGATTCGCGGCAACTCCCCAGCCGGGCACCCCTGTTTTCGCCCCGTGTTGGTTTCAACTACGACATCACGGGCACAGGCACGCAGAAACTCCGGGGCGGAACGGGTGTGTTCACCGGCCGGTTTCCGTTTGTGTGGGTTGGCAATCAGGTGGCCAACTCCAACTTCTTTTTCTATTGCGTAACCGACCCCACCTTTAAGTTTCCGCAGGTCTGGAAAAGTAGCCTCGGCTACGACCGTAAGTTTGGGGGCGGCTGGGTAACCTCGGTCGATGTGCTGTTCAACAAAGACATTAACGCCATGATGGTGCGTAACTACGGCCTTAAACTGCCGTCGGGTCGCCTGTCGGGGGTCGACAACCGGCCCGTTTATACCAATGCCGACCGCTCCAGCCAGTTTGGCGACCCCACCAACGCCTACGTGTTCACCAACGTCAGCGGGGGGTATTCGCTCAACGCCAGTGCGCAGGTGCAGCGCACGTTTGCCAATGGTGCCTACTTCAGTTTGGCCTACAACTACCTGAACGCCAAAGATGCCTCATCGACCGACTCGGAGATTTCGTCGGATGCTTTCGACCGCCAGCCCACCATTGGCCACGCCAACACGCCCGTGCTGGCTCCGTCGCAGTGGGGCAACCAGCACCGGTTTGTGGGGTCGCTGGCCAAGCGGTTTACCTATGCCAACGGCAACCTGGCCACGACCATCTCGGCCGTAGCCGAATATGCCAAAGGGGGCCGCTACAGCTACACCT
>JAYVAP010000109.1:0-4943 GCA_043750915.1 Spirosoma sp.
AGAAAGGGAGCGCGTTTGTAGCGATCGATGAGGGGTTGCAGAAACTGGGCCTGCCGCACCACCGACGTTTCGACGCGGCCAAAATCCGAGTAGCCATAACCCGGCCGGTCAACGGCTACCAGCCGGGCGCGGTTGAGCAGGGCCGTATCCTTGAAAAAGGCGTTGAAAAAAGAAAGGGAACTCGGTGCCCCGTGCACAAACACCACCACCGGCAGGGCCGAATCGCCGGGTAACGTTGTTTCCATGAACCGGATCGTCCGCGACTCCGACTCTCCATTGGGGTCGGCAATCCGGTATCGGTGAATGGTTGGGCGGATGCGTTGCCCCCGAAACTCGTCGGCCAGTTCCTGATCGGTCTGCCGGAAATCGACAAACCAGGCAACGGCCAGCGTAGCCAGTACCAGCAGGAAAAGTACCAGGGAAGTCCAGCCGAGAAAGCGCAAAAATCGGTTCATGTTGCGTGTGGTGTAGGGCTATAACTATAAACTGACCGCCAATGGTTTTCAAAACGGTCGAAAGGTTCGCATCCGGCCCTGCACCAGCCCCCCCCCCCATCAGAACCGCCCGCCCCCCTTCGCAGCTACCCAACCAGCCCGAACGCCACATCCAGCATATTTTTTTTACAGCCGGAACCGCCTGATTTACACCCATTAGACTGATAAGAAGCAATTGGTAACAAACTTTTTTGCGGGTCAGACTTGCATAGACATCACAAACCGCCTACTTTTGCATCACGATCAACGTCAACAGCAGAAAATTGTGGTTGGCCAGCGTCTAAAATGGTTCGGTAGTTCAGTTGGTTAGAATACCTGCCTGTCACGCAGGGGGTCGCGGGTTCGAGTCCCGTCCGGACCGCAGAAATGCTCAAAAACGCTCTCAGCAACTCGCTGAGGGCGTTTTTTGGTTTCAACAAGGTGCTACACCGGCCTGCGGATATCGGACCTCGGGGCGGTTACCTGGGCCAATCTCCGGCGGGATGTGTTGACCTTCCGGCCCATCAAACAACCGCGCGAAATGGCTAATTTGCTCAAGGTGCCGCTGCACGCAGGGGCCATGCAGCTGATTCCTACCCGAAAAGGCGTACTGGTACCAACCGTGGTGGAGCAGTCTATGAACCGGACGATCAAGACCATTGCCCGAAACTTAGGGCTTAATACAAATATTTCTTTTCACTGGGCCCGGCATACCTTGTATTAAAATAAAAAAAAATATAAAAGCGATTAAGGAAGCGCAAGAGGTTCTCCAACCGGGATCGCAGGACGAACTGATTTGCCAGGTCCTCCAGGGCTAAGGGAGAGCGTTTTTTTGCGTGGCATAGAAAATTGATTAAGCCTAACCGGGCAGGGCGGGTGGCCCGTGCTATGCAGGCAAGTCGTTTAAAGGGTTGATTTGAGTAATGACAATCTGGCACTGCTCGTCTTTGGATTTCCCGTAGAACAATACGGCTAAATCAAGCACCCCGAAAATCCGCTCGATTTGAGCCACCGTTAGATTCTCTGTTCCATTCTCGTAGGCGGATAACATACCTTGCGAAATTCCTACTTTCTTAGCACACTCGACCTGAGTTAGTCCGGCCTTTAATCGGGCTTGACGGATCACAATCCCAATGTGTTTTTTTTAGTCCAATCTTTTTGACCGTTTCATTGTCAGCATTGGGACAATTCTGGTCGTTAACATCCATCGTGCTTTGAATGAAATGCCCAGTCTATTTCTGAGATAGCCGGGCGTTTTTATAAAGTTAGCTGGTTTAGCCGTTGTTCAGGTAATGGTCAGGGCTTGACCAACCGCAACCCAAAGACGGGTAAATGGTCAAAATCTCTGTCTGTAGTGTGTAAATCCATGTCGAAGTACAGAGCTGTTGCGGCAATCCATAAATCATTCTTGCCCATATTGCGAGCACTCATACCAGGCGGCAGCGGCTTAGATCGTAGCTTACCCTGACTAAAGGCATCCACCTGAGCATACAAGTCCGTCAGCGACCGCGACACCTCGACCAGTGGGTAGTAGTCCAGAATGGTTTGTAGAAAGGTTACTTTTTGATAACCCCAGTCAGCTTTGAGGGCGAAGGCTTCCAACTCACCAGCGACGACCATCGGGATGACGGTCTGAGCCGGGAGCCGCTCCAACCGGAGGACGTGCTCAATAATCAAATTTGTATCAAAGACCATTAGCTGATGCTTCTCGTTCCTGGATTAAAATCTCATCCATCCGGTGATTTTCTTCGGCGGAGAAGCCCAAATCGGGTATTTCTAAGGGTTCCTTTGGTGCAATCTCATTCATAAACCGCTGTACCCCCCATCTTCGAATGTCCTCGGGTTTGTAGGAGTTGGTTCCCCAGCGCATAGGTGGAATTGGCTCAATGGGTGTCTTGGCTTCCATTCATTTGGAGTTGTTTTGTGTTTGCCAGAGTAAACTTACGAAGTTTTGTCAATGTCTTTGTGTGTTTTAAGCGGGACTTGTTTCCGATTTTCCTAATATAAATATACGACACAATAGATATACGTGTAAAGTAAAATATTAACTATAGCATTTATTTATAAGAATCTGGTTCTTAGCCGGTATCCGGCAACGGGCTAATGTATCTGACACATTTGAGAGAAAAGACAAAGAATTGCCGACTGTGTTAGTTGCTTTAAGATGAGTATTTTCTTCAAATTAAAATAAATAACCCTTTGAAAATCAGAAAGTTAAGAAAATGTTATTCAGCGAATTGCACGGGTTTTGTACCTTTTTTATTTTTTAAGTATCTGTTTAACAATCTGTTAACAAGCCAAAAAAAGCCCCCTTATTAATCCGTGCGGTCCGACTTTGGTAAGGCAGGCTTCGTGCGACAGGGTGCAAGCCGGTATGCAACGTTTTTAGCCCCAACCAAACGAGGCCATAAAGGCTCTGCTCCGGCGGCCCGGCTTCGTCGCCATCGGGCCGTTGTTAGCGTTGGGCGAATCAATAGTTTCCGATGCGAACGAATCCAGATAAACGTTTGTGATCGTTTCTGTTTTATGTCCCATCGTGGCCGAAGTAATGCCCGTAGCAACTTGCGGAGCTGATGCCTGCCCCCGCATCGACCACGGCTTAGTTGGCCGATGCCGTCGGGGCAGCCGACCGGACCGAATCGATCCTGATTTTCAGGCCATAATCCTTGCCCTTCGATACCTCTTTCAGGCTGATTTGCTCAGCCGTTTGGCCGGTCCAGACCAGGCCACCCGCGCCGGGTTTGGGCGTGCCATAGCGCGTGGTGAAATACGGCTCCAGTTCCTTCCGATAGGCATCGACGGATGGTTGCGCATTCAGAAAAAGATCGACCACGATGGCCGATATTTTTCCATCCGCCTGATAATACAGCACGTCGGCGGTTTCGAGGGCTGGCAACTCAAGGGTATAGCCAACATGGCTAGCATCGCGCTCGAAGGCCACGCCTTTTTCTTTGGTTTTTACAACGGCAAAGTCATCGCCCAGGTTGAGACCCCGCCAGTGGCTGTCGCGGGTTAGGCCCAGCTCAGCGAGATGTCCGGTAATGGGTTCGGGGGCGTAGTCGACGTTGGGCGCGGGGTGGGCAGCGGTCGATGAGTCGCCGACCTGGCCGGTTTGGGTAGTGGTCTGTTTTTTGTTTGTGCAGGCTGGCAAAACAATCAGAAAAATGGCCGTTAGCAGTAAACCGATGCGGAACATAAATTTTTAGCGCTGTTAGCGTGACTGGGGCAAAGGTACGACTACCGGACCGGGTTTTTCTGAACGCACCCAATGTCTGTTTCCTTTCTTCGTTTAAGGTAGGAGGGCCGTTTGTTCACCGCCCGATTTATCACCTATGACCCAATTACCGGTTTTTTGCTGGCTCATCGTATACATCATCATCGGCACCACCCCAACGTTTCAGGCCGACAACTCCGACCGGCTGGTGGGGCGGTGGCTCAGTGCCAAAAAGAAAAATCAGGTAGAGATATACCGGCAGGGCAATCGGTATTACGGCAAATTAGTCTGGATGGCTGAGCCGGTTGATATCCTCACCAGCAAGCCTAAATTAGACAAACGAAACCCCAGCGAGAAATCGCGGATGCGCCCGTTGCTGAATCTGCCCATCATTACCAACCTGGCCTACAAGGGCGATAACACCTGGGAGGGCGGCCAGATTTATAACCCCGAAGATGGCCGGACCTACAGTTGCCAGTTGACCTTAGCGGATGCCAATACCCTGAATTTGCACGGCTACGTGATGGGCATGACTTTTCTGGGCAAAACGGCCGTCTGGACACGGGTTCCTGACGAATAAACGCCGGATTTTGGGCCGAGCCGGGTAAACATCTGCTCAGTGGTGGCTACAGTTCCTGCGCCAGGTTGAAAAAGAATCCGGTTTTTCCCTGCGCGTTCACCGTTCCGCTGAGCCGGAAAACCAGGTTATAAAACGTTACAATATCGAGGCTCAGACCCGTTCCGGCGAGCAACCGGTTGGCTAAGCGGCTCTGATACTGTTCGGCCACGGTGCTGCCCACGTAGCCCGCATCGGCAAAAGCCGTAACATAAGCCGCCACAGGCAAGGTATTGAACTGTCTCACAGGCAACCATTTAAGTTGCCGAACGGTGCTGAACAGCTGATACCGAAGGCTGTTGCGCCAGATGCCAAAACGCTGCCCGTCGATAACATAAAGTTCATAGCCCCGCACCATATCGGTCGAGCTGCCCAACCCCCGCAGGTTTGCGTAGGGTTGCCGGTTGGGCCAGGAAATCCGTCCGCGCAGGCTGCCCGCCCCATAAAAACGCCCGCCAAGGGGCCAATACTGCGTGACGGAAGCCGACAGTTCGGAAAACCGCCCGTTATCGGCGGGCAACACCCCATTGACGCTAAGCCCTGCCCGCAGCAGCGTTCCCTGTAGCGGATAGGCCACGTTGTCGCGCCGGTCGTAGCGATACCCGTAGCTGAGCGTCAGGAACTGCTGACGCGTTTGGCC
>JAYVAP010000110.1:0-6702 GCA_043750915.1 Spirosoma sp.
GGTGGTAATAACTTCGCCGAAGCCGATGGGCTGGGTGGCTTTGCCAACCACCACGCCATACATGCGAACGGGATCGTTGATGCCCAGGGCTTCGGTGGCCACTTTGTGTTTTGCCGACACGGAGCGGGGTAAAATCAGCGGTTGGCCGGTTAGCGGAATGGTGTAACCCTGGGGTAAATCCTGTAGGGCCACCACCACATTGTCGGTGGGGTGAATGCGGAGAAAATCGGGGAGTGCCGTTGTCATAACGAATGAGAAAATCGGGTGAATTGTAGCGTACGGGGAGATGAGTTTAGCCGTGGGCCATAGCCTGGGCCACGGCATCGGAGCCGGATAATTGCCGGGCTTTTGTTCTCAGCGCAAAGTAGAGCACGACCAGAAAGCAGGCGGCTGGCACGATATAGGCCGTTTGTATAGAACTGACATCGGATACCTGCCCCATGATAACCGGGAAAATGGCACCCCCGGCAATGGCCATAATCACCAGCGACGACCCCAGCTTGGTTTGCGGTCCTAAGCCGTAGATACTTAGGGAAAAGATGGTGGGGAACATGATGGACATGAAAAACTCAACCCCCATCAGCGCATACACGGCTGCCCGACCCCCCATGCTCACCGCCACCACCAGCAACACCACGCAGAGGAGGGAATAGATTGCCAGCAGCCGTTGCGGAGCCATGTAGCGCATGAGAAACGTGCCAATGAACCGCCCGACCATGAATGCCAGCAGGGCAAAGGCCAGGTAATTAGCCCCGGTTTTCTCGTCGATACCAGCCGCCTGACCGGCAAACCGGATGAAAAAACTCGAGACGCAGACCTGCGCCCCTACGTAGAAAAACTGGGCAGTAACCCCCATCATCAGGTTCGATTGCCGAAAAATAGACGTGCTGCCCTGCGCCGATATGACCGGTGCTTCTTCTTTTATTTCCGGAAGTTTGGTGCGCCAGATCAGCCCGGCCACCAGCAGCACAACGATCCCGATGATCAGGTAAGGAAGTTTCACGCTGGCCGCTTCGTGGGTTAGGTAGGCATCGAGCTGGCTTGCCGACATAGCCTGCTGCTGCGCGGGCGTGAGCACATGGCCCGACAGAATGAAGATGCCGCCCACAAAAGGTGCCAGGGTAGCGGCCAGCCCGTTGAAAGATTGCGACAGGTTGAGCCGCTGGGTTGCCGTTGCCGGATCGCCCAGGGCCGTTACGTAGGGATTGGCCGCCGTTTCCAGAAACGTCAGGCCGCTGGCAATAACGAACAGAGCCAGCAGAAAAAAGCTGAACACCCGAACTTCGGCCGCCGGATAAAACAAAAATGCGCCCAGCGCAAAAAGCAGCAGGCCCGTGATAATGCCGGCTTTGTAGCCAAACCGTTTCATAAGCAGACCAGCGGGCAGGGCCGTTACAAAATAGCCGATGAAAAAAGCCGAATCCACTAAGGCCGATTCCAGGTCGGTGAGCTGGCAGGCTTTTTTGAGGTGCGGAATCAGAATGGGGTTCAGGTTGTGGGCAAAGCCCCACAAAAAGAACAAAACCGTTATCAAAATTAAGGGCAATCGATAGGAAGAGCGGGTCGGCATGATAATGTGCTAAAAGGCAGATGCAAAATAATGGTATTATTCAAAGAGAAACATTAACCAGATTAGCCGCTTTTACCACTATCTTAGCAGATATTTAGGCAAACAGCCCATTTGTTTGTTAATTAGAAGGAAACTATGAAGCCTCAGCTGCTGAAAGTGCCTCTGGCCACCGAGTGCTCGTTTAGTGTCCGGCAGGATATTGTGCCGTATTTTCATAACCGGTGGCACTATCACCCGGAGGTTGAGCTGCTGCACATCGAGCAGGGGCGGGGCACCCAGTTTGTGGGCGACAACATCCAGAATTTTGCCGCCGGTGATGTAATTCTGATTGGTGCCAACCTGCCCCACTACTGGCGGTGCGATAAAGAATACTTCGAGAACCGGGCCGATCTGATGGCCCAGGCGACAGTGGTGCATTTTCGGGAGAACTTCTGGGGCGACGCGTTTCTGCAACTGCCCGAAACCCGCTTAGTGGCCCGGTTGCTTGAAAAAGCCCGCTGCGGCATTCGCCTGCACGGGCAAACCCGCGAAATGGCCGTTGCCATGCTGGCCCGGCTGCTGACCGATCAGGGCGTTGTCCGGATTGCCAGACTGATTGAACTACTGGCCCAACTATCGCAATCGACCGACATTGAACTGCTCTCGACGGGCGACCATCCCAGCCATTTCGACGACACCGACACCGACCGGATCAATCAGATTTATGCCTACTCGATTGCCCACTTTCAGCGAAAAATTACGCTGACCGAGATTGCCGCCGTTGCCAGCATGAACCCAAACTCTTTTTGCCGGTATTTCAAATCAAGAAGCCGCAAATCTTATTCGCAGTTTCTGCTGGAGCTGCGGGTACACCACGCCTGTAAACTCCTGATTGAGGGGCATTTGAGCGTTGGTCAGGTTTGCTACGAGAGCGGGTTCAACCATTTTTCGGGGTTCAACAAGTATTTTAAACTCATCACGGGCCTTACGCCCCTTGCCTATCAGCAATTGTACCGGTAAAAACAATTTTGGTAATCCTATGGCTTATCTTTCAGGGCAAACGCATAATAGAATTTTCTTTGGTTGACTTGTGAAAATAGGCCATTCACTGATCCATTATCAGACAGTTATGAAAAACGAACCAGTGAAAATTTGGTCAATTTATCCGTTTCATTACGAAAATATCGTTCATGCGTTTGCCCTGACAATCTATTACAATTCCCCGCGTTTGCTTTTGGCAACGGCATAGGCGCAGGCCCGCGCGGTGAGGGCCATAAATGTCAGCGATGGATTCACGCACGAGCCCGATGCCATGCTGCTGCCGTCGGTCACGAACACGTTCGGTACGGCGTGCATCTGGTTAAACCCGTTCAGGACCGACGTTTTGGGGTCGCGACCCATACGGGCGGTTCCCTGCTCGTGCATCGTTGACCGGATTTGACCAATCGAATCGGCCATGATGTTGTGGCAACCACCCGATGCCAGCATGGCGGTACCCTCGCGGAGGGCATCGGCCATCATGGACCGGTCATTATCCTGCCATTCCCACGTAATTTCGGGCGCGGCCATACCCCATTTGTCTACCACCGTTTTGCTCAGGCCAACGCTATTTTCTGGATCGGGGAGTTGCTCGCCGAAGGCCGTTAAACTCACGTTCCAATAAGGTGCGGGCCGGGTCAGGCTGTCCTTAAAATCGGCCCCAAAACCCATCCCGGCATCGTTACCGTTGGCGCGGGGCCGCCCGGCTCCACCCTGATAATTGTAGCCGCGCCGGAAATCGGGGTGTTGTTCGGATACGTTGCGGAAGCGGGGAACATAGATACCATTGGCGCGTCGGCCGGCGGTGTATTTATCCAAAAAGCCATCATACTGACCCCGCACCGTGATTTTGCTGTGCGTCACTAAATTTCGGCCCAACTCGCCCGAGTCGTTGCCGAGTCCATAGGGAAAGCGGCCGGAGGTAGAACGCAACAAAAGCATGGTGGATGAAATGGTGCTGGCATTGACAAAGATTATTTTCGAATAATACTGGTGTGCCTGATTTGTTTCGGCATCCAGCACCTGCACCCCCGTAGCCCGTTTTTTATTTTCGTCATACATCACTTCGGTAACAATGCTGTGGGGCCGCAGGGTGAGTTTACCGGTGGCCATGGCTGCGGGCAAGGTAGCCGCGTTGGTGCTGAAATACCCGCCGAATGGACAGCCGCGCTCGCACATATTTCTGAATTGGCACATCCCGCGTCCATTTCTGGGCTGGGTCAGGTTAGCCACACGCCCGATGATTATGCGCCGGTCGGCATACGTTTTCAGGACCTGGGCCGAGAGGTGTTTTTCCACGCAGTTCATCGGCATCGGCGGCAGGAACTCACCGTCGGGCAAGGTTTTGAGGTTTTCGCGGCTCCCCGAAATACCCACAAATCGTTCTACGTAGCTGTACCATGATGCAAGGTCAGCATATCGAATGGGCCAATCCACGCCGTGACCATCGTGTTGGTTGGCCCTAAAATCGAGGTCGCTCCAGCGGTAGCACTGCCGCCCCCACGTCAGCGACCGCCCGCCCACCTGATGCCCCCGCGCCCAAACAAACTCCGACGCTTTGGTTTGCACGTAGGGGTTCTCTAACTCGTTGACGTAGAAGTGTTTATTTGTCTCATCGACCCCATAATTCTTCGACTGAATCTGGTAGGCTGCTGCGTCGGCCAACGGTTTTTGGCCCCGGTGCGCGATTTCCCAGGGGGCTTGCAGGGCCGTTGGGTAATCTGTCACGTGCTCAACATTGCGGCCCCGCTCCAGCAGCAGCACCCGCAGGCCGCGCTCGGTAAGTTCTTTGGCCGCCCAGCCCCCGCTAATGCCGGAGCCAATCACGATGGCATCGTAGGTCAGGTCTTTCATGGGAGGATCAGGAAACTACCATATCATTTTTGGCCGCGTCCCACGTTACGCGTTTACCCGTGTGCAGGGCGGTGGTGGCCATGATGTTTGCCACCGAGTGATTGAAGCCCACCCGCGCCGGGGCGTTGGGTTCTTTCCGGCTCCGAACGCACGCCATCCAGTTTCTGACGTGCCCATTCGTCATCGGGTCTCCGCCGGTGTTGGCACCGGTTTCTATTTTGGCGACACTGTCCAGCGTTTGGTCGGGCAGCAGGTTAGCGGGCATATCCATTTCTTTGGCTGCCCACTCTTTCAGGCCCCCTTCGGCCGATATTTTGTTGGTATCGAGGTTAATCATGCCACCGTTCGAGAAGTAGTATTCTTTTGTGCCGCCCGCTTCGTTGTGCATCCGGCTCGAATACAACACCTGAAAGCCTTTGGTTTTATCGTTATCGGGGCCATAATCAAACACCGCCGTAAAGGTATCGGGGTTCAGGCGGCCATCTTTCCAAACGTAAACACCGCCGTTGGCCACCACCGAACGTGGATGGTCATAGCCGCTGAACCAGTGAACGGTATCGATCTGGTGCGACATCCACTGCCCCGGAATGCCCGACGAGTAGGGATAAAACAAGCGGTATTCGAGGTACTTGCGCGGGTCCCAGTCCACCATCGGGCGGTTCATCAGGTAGCGTTTCCAGTCAATGTCTTCTTTTTTTATTTCGGCTATGAGTTTGGGTCTGCGCCACCGCCCCGGCTGGTTCACGTTCCAGGTCATCTCAACCATCGAAATAGGGCCGAATTTGCCCGACCGGATGAATTCGCTGGCCGAATGGTAGTTGGGTGCCGACCGCCGTTGCGAACCCACCTGCACAATTTTGCCCGAACGCTCCACCGCTTTGAGGGCCTTGCGGGCATCCTGGAGCGACTCGGCAAAGGGTTTTTCTACGTATACATCGCGGCCCGACTCCACGGCTGCCGCGCAGTGGAGGGCGTGCTGAAAATCGGCGGTCGAGATGATCACGGCGTCTACATCTTTGCGGTCGAGGAGTTCGTCGTTATTCCGGCATTTCACGAATGAATTATCGGCTAATCCCGTACTTTTCAGGAAAGTTTCGGCTTCATTGCGCCGGCGTTCCCAGAGGTCGGACACGGCCACGAAGGTGAAGTTCAGCTCTTTGCTGTGGTTGCCAAACGACGGAGCCAGCGACTGCCGGAACCGGTCGGAGAAGCCAATTACGCCTACCCTAACGCGGTCGTTGGCACCTAAAATCCGGGCGTAGCTGCTCGCCGAAAAGGTCAGGCCGAGGCCGGCAAGTCCTAAGCCGCCCGCCGTTGTTTTGAGAAAATCTCTGCGTGTTTCCATGAATCAAGCGGTTTATAGGGTCTGTAAGACAGGCATTATAACGAAAAGCGCAGTGTTTCGGTAATGTAGGCTTTGTTGGTAGCCGCGCACTGCAAAGGCGTTCGGCCCGGGTCTGGCACACCGTCTAACTCAACCACGCCCCAGCCGTTAAATTTAATGTCGGCAAGTGCCTTAAATACGGCCGGCACGTTTACATTCCCCCGGCCCAACTCCACAAATTGGTAGGCGTTCGGTTCGTTGGGTTTGTCGGACAGCGGACTTTTGGTGTCTTTCAGGTGTAGCGCGTGCAGGATATTTTTATACTGCCTGATGGCCTTTTCGGGCTGTCCTCCACCCTGCCGGTAATGGGCAATGTCGAGCAGCAACCGTACGTATTTTGGGTTCATGGCCTGCACAATCACGTCTACTTCGGCGGGTGTTTCGCCAAGTTGGTGCATGTGGTTATGATAAACGGCCTGCACGCCCAGGTCGGCGGTTTGCCTGCCAATTTCGTTCATCACCGTTGCCAGTCGTTTCAGCTCATCGATGGTTGGCAGTCGATCCGGGGGACGCGCGTTGTTGGTCATCTGAATGGCCGACCCGCCGAGTGCCTTCACAAAACTGGCGTGGGCCACGTGCATATCAATCGTGCTCTGCTCTTTGGCAGGGTCAACCTCCACGTTGCCGCTCGAGAACATGGCCAGGGCCAGTTTATGCTGATCGAGCAGGGATTTAAGTGCCGACGGCTTGGCTTTATAGGGGCCGAATGTGTTGGCTCTCAGCTGAATACCCCGGTAACCGAGACCCGAAATATCGGTGATGGCCTGCGCATCGTTGCCGCCCCAGGTGATGGCCGAATAAGCAATCTGCAAACCGGACGGTTTAGCCAGAACCGGCCACGAAGCGCCGGCAATGGTTCCGGCGGTGGTGAGGCCGG
>JAYVAP010000111.1:0-4833 GCA_043750915.1 Spirosoma sp.
ATCTAGGTGCTGGCCGCGCTGGATGCCGACCTGGTAGAGATGAAGCGCGTGAAAGCCAACGGCCTGTGTTGCGGAGCGGGTGGCGGTCAGTATTTCAAGGAACCTGAGCCGGGTCGCAAAGATGTAAACATAGAGCGCGTTGAGGAAGCCCTGCAAACCGGTGCCGATACCATTGCCGTTTCGTGCCCGTTTTGCATGACCATGATGTCGGACGGCGTGAAGAATAAAAACCGGGAAGATTCCGTCCGCGTATATGATATTTCAGAACTTATCGCCCAGGCAGAAGGACTTTGACGGGAATTAATAGCTGATTTTATGTGGATCGACTTTGACAAACTGCCCGACGATGCCCGTGTGTGGGTGTATCAGGCCAACCGCCCGCTTTCGGCTGGCGACGTAATGGCCATCGAAGGAGCCCTACAGCCCGCACTCAGCCAGTGGGCGGCCCATGGGCAAGCGTTGCTGGCATCGGCGCGGGTAGTAGAAAACCGGTTTGTGGTGGTGGGTGTCGATGAAGGACACAACCTGCCGAGCGGTTGCTCCATTGATGCATCGGTGCGAACGCTGCGCGATATTGGCCAGGCAATTGGCGCGGATTTCTTCGATCGGTCGGCGGCTATTCTGGCGGCCGATGGCTCCGTGGAAACCATAGAACTGCCGGTTATCAAAGCCGCCGTTATGCGTGGCACCATCACGCCCGAAACAACGGTACTGAACACATTGGTGAAAACGAAAGTTGAGTTTCTGACGAATTGGCACCTTCTGGCGGGTAATTCGTGGCTGAAGCGATATTTTCGCTCCGTAGAGATGTGATGGTAATCACCGGCTCAAAAAGACCGATTATTTCCCTTTTTCAATGAAAAAAGCTCTTTTAACGTGAACCTAATTTAAAACGTTCACCGACAATTCGTCATATTATTCCGATTTTTGTTATTTTAAATAAACAAAGGAGTGATATTTGCAGTCATTTTAGGGTGCAAACCGTCGAGTAGGCGTTGCGTACTGCGTCAATTCGTTGAATAATACCAACGCTAAACGGTAAATACCTGTTACTTTTATGGCGACCATACCCCAAGTTATGTCAGATACGCCAACTCGCGACGACGATCAAGCGGTGCCCCTCGGCGGAACCCCCGCTGAACAGCCCCCCGCAGATGCCCCTGCTCGCGGTTATACCGACGAGCAGAAGTATCGGATTTTTAATAAAGAGTTTATGCCCCACATAGACTCGATGTACAACTTTGCCTTCCGGTTAACAACCGATGAAGACGATGCCAACGATCTCGTGCAGGATACGTATCTGAAGGCTTTTCGTTTTATTTCGTCGTTTGAGCAAGGAACTAACGCAAAAGCGTGGCTGTTTCGGATACTGAAGAACAGCTTCATCAACGATTATCGGAAGAAAAGCAAAGAACCGGCAAAAGTCGATTATCAGGATGTGGAAACAACCTATAATTCGGAAGACGCCGAAACAGAGCACACAGTCGACCTGCGGGCCGAATCTGTTTCTGACCTGATTGGCGATGAAGTAGCAACAGCCCTAAACTCGTTGCCGGTCGATTTTAGAACGGTTATTATTCTCTGCGATATTGAAGGATTTACGTATGAGGAAATGGCCAAAATTCTGGACATTCCAATTGGTACCGTACGCTCCCGACTGCACCGCGCCCGAAATCTGTTGAAGGAAAAACTGCGCGATTACGCATCATCAATGGGGTATAAGGAAGAAACTGAAGAATAAACCGAACTTTTTTCTGCCTTATGTTGGTTCTGCTGATAACTTAACGGTATTATTATTCTTGGAATATATAAAACTTTTCCAATGCAAACGCCATTACCATCGTCATCCCTTCCCAGCCCGCATCCTGCTATGAAAGAACATTGCAGCCATCAGGCGGACTGCCTAAAGATGATTCAATTGATTCTGGACGGAGAGGCCACCGATCAGCAACTCGCCAAATTGAAAATCAATCTTGAAAGTTGCCAGCCCTGCATTCGGATGTACCATCTGGAAAAAGAAGTTAAAGAGCTGTTGACGAAGCGAATGGACAAACACGCTTGTCCCGATGAGTTGGTGGCAACGATCAAGTCCCGCATCATGAATTTTAGTTAATACCATCAGCAAGTATTATTGGGGTAATTAAGGAACCGGCATCCGCCAATCCTTGATTACCCCAATTGGTTTAACGGCTACTTTCAAACAGACCCGCTCTTGGACGGTAAACTCATTATTTTTTCTGCCCCCTCCGGCTCCGGAAAAACCACTATCGTCAAGCATCTACTGGCCGGGAGCACCAATCTCGGCTTTTCTATTTCGGCCTGCACCCGCGACCGCCGGGGCCGCAGCGAACAAAATGGGAAAGACTACTATTTTCTAACACCCGAAGAATTTAAGCAGAAAATTGATAACGACGAGTTTGTAGAATGGGAAGAGGTGTATGTAGGGGCTTTTTACGGTACACTTAAAGCCGAAATTCAGCGATTGTGGGACAGCGGCCGGCAAGTGCTTTTCGACGTGGATGTGCAGGGCGGATTGAAACTGAAAGAATATTACGGCGATAAAGCACTCGCTGTTTTTGTGAAAGTGCCCGACGAGGCAACACTGCGCCAACGCCTGATTGGGCGCGGCTCCGAAACCGAGGAAAGTTTATCCAAACGGCTTTTTAAAGTGCATTTCGAGATGAGTTTTCAGGACCGCTTCGATGTGGTGCTGGTGAACGACGACCTGGAAACGTCGCTGCAAAAAGCCCGAAACTTGGTCGAAAACTTTGTGGAAAACGGCATTGTACCGCCTAAATCAACGTTGATTTAAAAAAAGAGTTGGTTGCCAAGCGTGTTTTGCTGGGTGCGCTGCGAACCATAATTTCCTGAAGGCCAGCGATCTATAAACGAAATATGCAAATCGGTCTTTTTTTTGGTTCGTTCAACCCCATCCACATTGGACACCTGATAATTGCCAATACCCTGGCAACAACAACCGATCTGGAGCAGGTGTGGTTTGTGGTCTCTCCTCAGAATCCGTTTAAAAAGACCAGGAGCCTTCTGCACGAGTTCGACCGGTTCGACATGGTAGAGCGGGCCATTGCTGATAACAGCCGCCTGAAGGCCACGGACATTGAATTTTCGATGCCCAAACCCAGCTATACCGTCGATACGCTGAGCCGGTTGAATGAGAAATACCCCCAACACAAGTTCCGGCTCATTATGGGCGAAGATAACCTGGCCCAGTTTGCCCGGTGGAAAAATCCCGACCGGATTCTGAATGACTATGGGCTGAGCGTATATCCCCGTCCGGTCCGCCCCGGCGAACCCGCTACCGAAAGCCCGTTCAAAAGCCACCCGAACGTTAGCATTGTTGATGCGCCAATGCTGGATATTTCCGCTACGTTTATCCGCGATTGCATTCGTGCCAACCGCTCCATCCGCTACATGGTGCCCGATGTGGTAGCGGAAATGATTGAGCGAAAGAAGTTTTATGTGTAGCACCGGACCCCTGGTCCGGGTGAGCGAGTAATCAGCCAAAAACCTGTATTGGTGTGTTAGACTAACGGCTTGCCCGAACTACGCTACGGGGTTCCGTTCTGGAACGTGATTTCGGTGGCTAAGCCAACGGCACTCATGCGGATGGCTACTGAAGGGCTGCTGGATTTTTCGGTGGGATGGTCGCAGTGAGTACCTTTCTCCAGAAAGTAGATGTAGAATTTCTGGTTGCGGTCGGCAATCTGGTTAATATCAGGTCGGCCCAGCAGTTCGCCGATTGTGTTGGAGGAATTGCCTTTCAGGTGCTGAATTTCGGCCCTGAAGGCGGGAATAAGCGTTGCCCGAACGCCGTTGCAGCCGCCCCGGTCGGCCCGCCATTTTTTCAGGTCGAGTTTCCCGAACGTATCCGGAGCCGGGCCGCAAGCGGTAGATGCGCCCACCAGAAAAGCCATTATTACTGCGTATTTAGTCATGCGTTTGGGGTGGTCGGGCGGCTTATGGTTCGTTGGGTGCGTGTTCATGCGTTCCGGCATTTCAAGGTTGCGGGCGACAGTTAGCGCGTCCCGACAAGCGGGGGTTTTTGGTCGGCGGTTGGGGTTCGCGCGAAAAATAGCACGTCTTCGCCAGGTGAGCCCTATGCGGTAGGCAGTTCTCGGCCGACACTGGTAACGTATATTTGTTCAAACTAAAATAGCTTTAGTTGAGCATCAACCTTTGATGGCTTAGGGAAAGTAGGATGAAATGTGCCAATAATAACAAAGGGGTTAGGTGCCACAAAATGATATTGCTTTGTCGTACCCAAAAAGAAGTACAAATCTTTTGTTTTGGCGAAATTATCCAGGTATTGTTGCCTAACTTTCTGACAAGCCACTTTTTCGTCTGAAGCATACTTCCAAAACAGCGCACCTACCTCCCAATCCTCAATCATCATAGTCCGACGTTTCCCAGTTATATCCTCAAAAACGTAGCTGAATTTGTAAGGAAGTTTGCGAACTATCTTGCCATTGTCTCCAAAAAGACTCATTTGTTGCATTTTAGCTATTTTGGTTTTGCCCCACTCTCTTTCAACTTCTTCCCAAATAAAATCAATAATTTTAGTAGGCTTGAAGACTGCAAGTGAAGTGCTTATTTGTTTGTCTTTTGCTTCGGCAATTAACAAACTCATATCGTTGTAGACTTTTTTAAAAACTATCTCCTTTCGTTCGGCCCAATCATTATTTGTATCAACTTTCCTAAGTCGTTGGGGTTCAATATCTAAAGTACGGGGACGAAAACTTTCAGGGCGAAAATCTTCTTCGTTTTTGACAAGTTCAATATCAATCCATTCGTATTTTTTGTATTGATTCTCGTAGC
>JAYVAP010000112.1:0-2823 GCA_043750915.1 Spirosoma sp.
CATGCCCCCCGCCGATTCGGTGCAGAAACAGGTTGGTTTACAGGCGCATACGGGCTTCATCATTCCCCACGCGCCCGACCTGAGGGCCATCGCGCAAACTCATCCAGTGGGTCTGGAACTGACCTTCGACCGGATTAAGCTTTCGCAGCGCGCCTATGAAAACTGCTACTGCTTTGCTCGGGTTGGGGGGTTTGTTAGTTACACCGCCTACAACAACCCCGCCGAACTGGGCCGAACGGCGGCAGCGGGGGTATTTTTTGAGCCGCTCATCAACTACGGCAAACCGCTTTTTTTCTCGGTGCGTACGCTGGCCGGACTAACCTACCTGACACGCACCTTTGATGCCCAAATCAATCCGCGCAACACTTTTTTCGGCACCCCCATCAACGCCTTACTGGCCCTGTCGGCCCGGGCAAACTGGCAACTGAGTCCGCATGTGCTGGCAACCGTTTCGGCCAACTATAACCACATTTCCAATGGCGGCACCCGGCAGCCCAACCGAGGCATGAATTTTCCAACAATAGCTATTGGACTAACCTACATACCCCGCCCCCAGCCTGCCCCTAACCCGCGCCAGTGGGCTAAACCCGCGCTAACCACCCGATTTGTTGGCCGGTTAATGCCATTTACCTCCATCCGTACGCTGCCCCAAACCACCCGCTTTCCCGAACGGGCTGCCTGGCTGCTGGGTTTTACTGCCACGGCGGGCTATCGGCTGAACCGGTTTCATGCCCTGTCGGCGGGGGTAGAAGTGGTGCGCGATGGCTATGTCCGTGAGCAGTTACGCCGGCAAGCCCGCCCGCCCGACGGCTGGCAAACGGGCTTGCTGGCGGGCTACGAACTGGGTCTGGGTCGCTATGTTTTTGCTACGCACGTTGGCTGGAATGCCTGGCAACCAGCCTCCGCCATTGATGGACGGGTGTTTCAGCGGTATCAGCTGCTATATGCTGCCGGTTCGAGGTTGCGGGTGGGCGTGGGGCTGAAAGCCAAATTAAATGTGGCCGAAGGATTCGACGTGCGGGTTGGCGTGGGGTTTTAAGGAAGCCCGGAATTGGCCACCCCTGTTCATCCCCAATGGAGACTGCCTATTTTGCTCCGGACACCTGCCTATTCTGCCGGACCGCTGGCTTAGTTTAACGACTTCTTTTTCCCGGCTGTGTTCAATGAATCGACCTGTTGTTTACTTTTGTGGCCAGACACCCTCTTGCGCCAAATGGACCAACCCTATCGATACAACCGCGACAACGCCACCCGCGTGGCGGGTGTCACTTCACTTAAAGATGCGATTGGGCAGTTGCTCAAGCATTACCAGTTACAAAGCCGTTTCAACGAAACCTACCTCGAAGCATTCTGGGGTCGTATGATGGGCCAGGCCATTGCTTCCCGCACCAACAAAATCTACGTTCGGGACCGCAAACTCCACCTCGAAATAACGTCGGCCCCGATGCGTAATGAACTCGTTAATGCCAGGCAGAAACTCATTCAGGTTATCAACAAAGACATGGGCACCGATGTCATCGATGATGTGGTGTTTATTTAAGACATCCTCAAAACTGAATCAGTAAGTTTCGGCGTTCCTGCTGCATCGTCAGCGGTTCCAATACGAACCGGGCGTTGAGGTGCTGCCGATGGCACATGGCCAGCCACTCGCGCTCGGGTATAACCAGAAAGCCGTTGGTTTTGCGAACGCCATAGTACGACGAGAAGCGCAGCCGGAACAGCAGTTTTAGCATGGACAGCAGTTGCCCCTGCCGGAGCGACCGACCCAGGATGCTCAAAATATCTTTCAGCACGCTTTCTTCCACAATCAAATCGCAGATGAGTGCTTTGGCACCCGGCGCGGCTACCTGCCCGATGGCCTTCAGCAAACCCGCTGCTTCGGCGGCATTGCGGTAGTACTGCACCACGCTCATGACAATGATAATGTCGAACTGCCGACCAGCTACCGGGCTGAAATTGAGGTAATCGGTGGCGGGTAACGCATGAAAATACACATTGGGGTGGCTGGCGTGCCGGGCGCGGGCCATGGCGTTATACCGCTCAGATATATCCAGCCCGTGGATTTCGGCCACCCGGTTGTGCCAGGCATCTTCCAGATTTCCGGGTCCCGACCCAATGTCGAGCACGGTTTTTGTGGGCGAGAGGGGAATAAATTCTTCGACGCGGGCCAGAAAATAGGCATAGTTAGCCGACATCGAATCGTCGAATTCATTCTCTTTCTGCCAGAAATCGAGCCAGGTTTTGGTCATTTTTCAGCTATTTTTTTGGTTTATCAGTCGCCCATGGCGTTCGTAGCTATGTATCAAGAAGGGCCGGTTGTTCTGGCTGAGCAGCCGGTGTTGGGGTGTGCATCAAAAACAGTACCCGAAACCAGATCAGGACGCACGGCAGGGCTTTGAGGGCGTAGGGCCGGGTGAAGTGGTCGCGCAAAAAGGCCGGAAAAAAATCGCTCGGCGACAGCACGGTCAGGATAAAACAGCTCACCAACAAAACCCGGTCCAGGGTAGTTTGGGGGCAGTAGAGCCACCAGCAAATGACCCCCGTAACGGCGGTTATGTAGGTGGCCGACTCGGAAACGGGGTTGAAAATCACCTGAAAAATCAGCACCGATGCCAGCATCAGCATCCGAAACGAGCGTTCGCCAAACCGACCAATCTGAACGTATACGGTACAGAACAGCACAATGCCGGACCCGACAATAACGGTGGTAGAAATATCGGGCGAAATAACCAGGTGAATCAGTTTGTGGATGGATGTATTGGCCCACATATCGTTGCCCGATTTGATGAGCAACTGCCGAAACCACATCTCATACTGCCAGAG
>JAYVAP010000113.1:0-3425 GCA_043750915.1 Spirosoma sp.
GTTTGGTCGCGAGTTTCAGGGCTGGGTTGGCCACCGCAATGCAGGGCGAATAGAGCACCAAGCCGTAGATTTCGGGGTGGTGCGCAGCCAAATATAACGCAAGCATTCCACCCGCCGACGTACCGATGACCACGACTTTATTGCCCAATGCCTGGCCGATGGCCAGTGCCCGCTCCGCCGAGCTGGCGTAATTGGCAGGTGTCAGTCCCTGGAGTGCGTCGGGCGAGTCGACACCGTGCTCGTGGGTTCGAGCGAGGTATAGATTGCAGCCAAACCGCTTAGTGAGTTGTTTATGAACCGGATCGCCCTCGGCCCAGGTGGCACTGAAACCCGGAATATAAACGATGCTGAACGGCGTTTTGACCTTGCGCGAACTATCGGCCCAAACGATCCGGGCCTCATTGTCGGGCCGCAGACGGGCATTGCGTTCTGCTGTGGCAATGTCCGCTTCCAGCCTGACCAGGTCCGGGTTGAGTTTGACTGGCAGGGTGGTGATGGGGGCAGGGTGTTCAACAGGACCGAGCATATAACCAACAATAAGTATGGCCAGTAGCAGGCCGATGATCGTAAAAAAACGTTTCATTGGGCAGAAATGACGGGTTCCCCGGTTTATTTTTCGCTAATGTCCATCCTGATCCGCCACTCTTTGGGCAGGTAATTGTTGACCCGGTTGCCAACGCCTTTCATCCAGCCAATATTCAGGCCGTTATACTGCGCCAGCAACCAGCCGGCAACGGGCTCGTCGAGTACCAGATTTTCCTTCTTAAAATACCGCAAGGCGTTTTCTTTACTCAAAGCTACAGCGGGCAACTGTTTATTGATGGCGGTGCTCAAGGCCAGCGCGTGCGACGGTATGAAATCAGTTCCCTTAAACTGACCCATCTCCAGGCCAAAACCCTTGTTTTTCAGGGCCACATCGACCACTAAAAGTTGTTTTTCCAGGGCTTTCGGCAAGGCCATTACGTCGCCGTTTGGTTTTTCCCACAGCGAAAAGTCGGCGGGCTGCCGGAGCCACCTGGCAGCCGATGCGGCTTCCCGCGTTCGGAGCGCGCGGATGCTGCGAAAGGTGCGGGCATCATGTTTGAGGGGGGGCGTAAAAGCCGTTTTTTTGAACACGCTGATAAAGAAACCTTCGCCCCGAACCTGGTATGGGTAACATTGGTAGCCCACCGAACCGCCGATCTCTTTCTCCACAACCCCCCATTCGGGCGGCAGCACGAGCGGATGGTTGCGAAAACCGTTTTCGGTCAGGTAAGCCATGGCAGCCATGTTTTCGTCGTCGTTATAGGTGCAGGTGCTGTAGATGAGCGTACCACCCATATCGAGCAGGGGGGCCGCAGCCGCCAGAATTCTCTTTTGGCGGTCCGAGCATCGTTGTACGTTCTCGGTCGACCACTCGTTTATAGCACCCGGGTCTTTCCGAAAAAGCCCTTCACCGGAGCAGGGTGCGTCTACCAGAACAAGGTCAAAAAAGCCCGCCATTCCCGCCATGTCTTCGGGGTCGTGCTGACTAACTACCACGTTCGGGTATCCCCATTTGTCCACGTTTTCGCGCAGCACTGACACTCGGCTACGAATCACTTCATTGGCAATCAGCAAACTATCGGGGTGCAGGGCTGAGGTCATCAGGGTTGTTTTACCACCCGGAGCCGCGCATAGGTCCATTGCGCGAAGCGGCCTGTCCAGGTTGACACTTTGCCGCAGCACTTCGGCCAGTAGCATAGACGAGGCTTCCTGCACATAATAGCCCCCCGCCTGAAACAGCGGATCGAGCGTGAAGCTGGGCCGCTGAGGCAGGTAAAAACCCCTGCCCACCCGCTCATCGGCGCACCATGGCACCGGGTCAAGGCCGGTTGTATCGACTGCGTTTTTGCGGGGGTTCAGGCGAATGCTAACGGGCGTTTCCTGCCCCAATGCATCCACAAAGTCCGCATAGTCGACCCCCAGTTGGGCCCGCATCTGCGTCTCGAATGCTGGGGGAAGGCAAAGTTGATTCATTCGGCAAAAGTACGACAGTGACAGGCGGTTTGCTGTATCTTTACAACGTGAAATACCCGATTATCATGGCTAAGGAAAATTTGATTCGCTTCGACTGGGCCATGAAACGCCTGCTCCGCCACAAAGCCAACTTTGGGATTCTGGAGGGTTTTCTCTCTGAATTGCTGCGGGAAGATATTATCATTGAGCAAATTCTGGAAAGCGAGAGCAATCAGGAAGATTTATCGCTCAAGTTTAACCGGGTCGATATTCTGGCTCTCAATTCGCGGAAGCAGCTTATCATTATCGAACTTCAGAACGAAGGGGAACGGGATTTTTTTCATCGGATGCTCTATGCTACCGCCAAAGCCCTCGTAGAACATTTTAACCTCAGCCAGCCCTACGAGGCTATCAAAAAAGTCTACTCCGTCAACATCCTCTATTTCAATCTGGGCCAGGGCAACGATTACGTTTACCACGGCACAACTGAGTTCCGGGGCCTTCACGGTGGGGACGTGCTGGGGCTTTCAACCGGGCAGAAGAAAAATTTTGAAGTCGAAAATGTGTTTCATATCTACCCCGAGTACTACATTATTAAGGTTAATAACTTCGACAATCTGGCTAAAGACAGCCTGGATGAGTGGATTTATTACCTTAAAAACAACGAAGTACGCGATGGCTCAAAGGCAAAAGGCCTAGCGTTAGTACAGAATCGTTTGGCGTTCGACGAGTTAAGTAAGCCTGATAAAATGGCCTACGTAAAATCTATCGAAAATAAAGTCATCGAGCAGGATGTTTTGAGAACGGCCCGCGCAGAAGCCGAAGATAGTGGCCTCAAACAGGGAATTGAGCGAGGCATAGCACAGGGAATTAAACAAGGACTTGAACAGGGAATTGAACAGGGAATTGAACAGGGAATCGAACAAGGAATCGAACAAGGAATCGAACAGGGAATCGAACAGGGAATCGAACAGGGAATCGAACAGGGAATCGAACAGGGAATCGAACAGGGAATCGAGCAAGCCAACTATCAGGCTATCCTCAAAGCATTGCAACGCGGAAAACTCAGTATCGACGAAATTGCCGAAGACTTTACCGTAAGCCTCGATTACATCAGACGAATACAAGACAAACAATCGAACGCATGAAAACAACCTTACTCGCAGCCGCTGCTTTGCTCCTGATTGGTAGTCAATCCGGCAGGGCACAGTCCGCACCGAAATCGCCTATTACGCTCGTCATCCACGGCGGGGCGGGCACAATTACCCGGAAAAACATGACACCGGAGGCAGAAACTGCCTACCGGGCGGTGCTCAACCAAGCCCTACAAACGGGCTACGGCGTGCTAAAAACCGGGGGTACAAGCATGGATGCCGTTGAAGCCGCCATTCGCCTGCTAGAAGACTCGCCCCTGTTCAATGCGGGCAAAGGTGCCGTTTTTACGCACG
>JAYVAP010000114.1:0-2979 GCA_043750915.1 Spirosoma sp.
TTGGGTTATCGTATGTAGGTGTTCCCTCGGGGTATTTCGGACCAAAAAACGAGAGGGCCGTTGGGCTGATGGTACCAACGCTGCCCCGCCCATACACGTTTTGGGTTTGGGGGTAGCGATATACGTGATCGACCCGGAACACATTGTCGTAATTTACATTCGTGCGTCCGGCACGGCCTTTTTTGGTGGTGATGATGATGGCACCGGCAGCCGCGTTGATGCCGTAGAGTGCGGCAGCTTCGGGGCCTTTCAGCACCGAGATGCTGGCAATGTCGTTGGGGTTGATGTCGGCAGCCCGGTTGGTGTAGTCGCTGTTGCGGTTGGCACCGTCCGAAACCAGACCGCCCTGGCTGAAGGTGCTGTTGTTGATGGGCAGCCCATCGACCACGAACAGGGGCGAGTTGTCGCCCCCGATGGAGTTGACACCCCGCAGCTGAATTTGTACCGATGCGCCCGGCAACCCGCTGGTGGTCGACATTTGCAGGCCTGGCACGCGGCCCTGCAACGAGGTCAGGAAATTTTCGCGCTGGGTTTGCTGCAGTTCTTCGCCCTTCACTTCGGTTAGGGCATAGCCCAGCGACCGGCGTTCCTGTTTAATGCCCAGGGCCGTTACCACCACTTCGTTGAGGGCGTTGGCTTCGGGTTTAAGTGCCACGTTAAGCACGTCGGCTGTTCCCACAACAACGTCCTGCGTGGTGGTGCCAATGAAGCTGATGCGCAGGGTCTGGCCTGTGGCCGCCTGAATACGAAAGGTGCCGGTAGCATCGGTGGTGGTGCCGCGCGTGCGGTCCGGTGCTCCGGTGCCGCGCACAATAACGCTGGCCCCCGGAATGGGCTGATTATCATCGCCCGAGGTAACCGTACCCGTAATGGTCCGGTCCTGAGCGTATGCGCCGGTCAGCGTTACCCAAACGAGCAGCACGAATAACAGACTACGTACAAATGACTGCATATGCAGATGAATAAATTGGTGATAAGTTGAGAAAACTCTTCAAAATTGAAAAGAAGTCGGTAAAGAAGCAATAGAAGCAAGCAGATAGAGCAGATAAAACGATTTTGCATTATATCAGCAAAAAATTGTTATTCACTATTTGTTATATTCTGTAAAAAAAAAATTTATCAAAATATAATAGAGACGATAAGAAAAGTAGACGGAATAGTATTCCGAAATTTAATTAAACGCTTATATTTGACTCGTTAAGTTGTGTTTAGGGGCTAACGCCCGTTTGAAATTACATATTTTTTCCTCTGCAAGCTTAAAAACCGGATAGCCAGCCTCAATATGGAGCGAGATGGTACAGCGGCCCCCAACAAATAATTACAACCGTCAAACTTTTCTATACATGTCTATCAATCGTCGCAACTGGCTGCGTACCAGTATGTTATCTGGCTTAGGTTTGGCCTCTATGCCAGCCTTTGCCGCCCCCGGTTCGTTTTGTGAGCCGGAACCCGTTATGCCCGTGGGTTTCCATCCGCCGGGTGGCTTGCTGAAAGCCCGGCTGTCGGCCAATGAAAATCCCTACGGCCCATCGCCAAAGGCACTCAAAGCCATTGCCACAGCCGCGCCCGATGGGTATCTCTACGCGATGGAATACGCCAAACAGTTTCGCAAATTAGTGGCCGATACCGAAGGCGTTCCCGAAGATCACGTGTTGCTGGGAGCCGGTTCGGGCGAGTTGCTGACGGCTGCCTCGCTCTGGTGTGCCTATCGGCCCGGAGCCGGCCGCACCATTGTTGCGCCCGATCCTACCTTCGATGCACTGCCCCGCGCGGCTGTCCGGCACGGCATTATTATGGACCGCGTGCCGCTCGTTGCCGCCGATGGCTACGACATCAACCTGAACAAACTGGCCGAACGGATCAACGCCCAAACCGGCATGGTCTATTTGTGTAACCCCAACAACCCCACCGCCATCACCGTTGACCCAGCCAAACTACGGGCATTTTGCGAGGCTGTGGGCACCAAAACGCCCATCCTGGTCGACGAAGCCTATATCGACTACACCCCCGACCCAAAGGCCTATTCAATGGTCGATCTGGTCAAAAAAGGCCATAACGTCATCGTTACCAAAACCTTCTCGAAGGTTCACGGCTTTGCGGGTCTGCGTATGGGCTACCTGATTGCCAAACCCGAACTCGTGAACGAAATTAGCAAGTTTGGTGGCGGGGGCGGTGCGCTGAGCATGACCACGCTGCAGGCGGCCATTATTAGTTTACAGGACAGCGATTTTGTCCGCTATTCGTTGGGCAAAACGCAGGAATCGAAGAATTTTCTGGCGGGTGTTCTGAAACAGCACAACTACGAGCCACTGCCATCGGGAGCCAACTTTGTGATGTTCCCGATTCGGATGAAGGGCGAGGATTTTGTGGGCCGGATGCTGGAGCAGGGCGTGAGCATCCGCCAGTGGAAATTCGACGGGCAATACTGGTGCCGCGTCAGTCTCGGCACCCTGCCGCAGATGCAGGCCTTTGCCGACGGGTTAAAAGTGATTTCCTGAAAAGGAGGAAATTACCGTCAGCATTCCCCTTCCTCCCCTTCCTCCCTATTCTCTCTCTTCTTTTTTTTTAATACTCGTACTTAATGCCCATTTTTTTGGCCATATCGGCAAACATCTGCGGATCAAAATCGTCGGCTCCGGGGGCGTTCAGCTGGGGTTCTTCTTCCAGATCGGGGGGCGTATGACCCGGAATGGCTCCTTTGATAAACTCCAGCGGCTGGCCGTCTTCGGGGTGCGTGCCGTTCCAGATCAGGCCGGCCTGCTCATAATCGTTCTGGCTGAAGCTGTAGAGTTTCAGGTGCATTTTCTGGTCCATGAACTTGCGGGCTTCAGGAAAAGGGTCATTGCTCAGGTCGGGGATGGGCAACAACTTGGTTACCTCAACACCCGTAAGCACCTCGAGGGCTTTGGCATAAGCCACCACATGAACACCCCCGCGCACCAGCAGGTAGCCCACCATGGTGCGGGCGCAGGGGTCGGT
>JAYVAP010000115.1:0-2496 GCA_043750915.1 Spirosoma sp.
CTAATGCAGCTACGCCAGCACCCCTGAGAACTCAATTACAAGCCGCGTTGAATGGGGGTATTATTCCAAACAGCAGCGTGAGCCGCACGGGATGGCGTGAGCAGGATTTGGTTGACTATAATACGAGGAGCTTGAAACTGAACGCGGCCCTACACTACCGGCTGTCAGAAAAAGTTGAAGCTATCGGACAAATTAACTACGGCAATGGCACCACTGTTTACACGGCAACCGGGCGGTACTCACTCCGTAATTTCAGCCTGACTCAGGCCAAACTTGAGTTGCGGGGCGACAATTTTAACCTGCGGGCTTACACTACTCAAGAGAGTTCGGGACAGTCATATGCTTCCAGCTTGGTCGCGGTGTTTATGAACGAAGGCTGGAAACCCAGCACCACCTGGTTCCCCCAATATATCGGCACCTATGCAGCCGCACGCGGGGCCGGACAAGATGAAGCAACGGCCCACTTAACTGCCCGTGGTGCTGCCGATACAGGTCGTCCATTACCGGGAACGGCCGCTTTTACGACGCTGCTGGACAAAGTTCGTGATACACCGATTGCTAAAGGGGGAGGTGGTTTCACCGACAACACCGCGCTTTATCATGCCGAGGGTGTCTATAACTTCAAAAACCAAATCAAATTTGCCGATGTTTTGGTGGGTGCTAACTACCGTTCGTATCAGCTAAAATCAGCCGGAACGCTGTTTGCCGATTTAGCCGACGGTCGCACCGGGACTATCCCCATTTCGGAGTACGGGGCTTTTTTGCAGGTGAGCAAGACTCTGTTTGGCGATCACCTGAAATTAACGGCTTCGTCGCGCTACGACAAAAACCAGAATTTCGCGGGTCAGTTCACGCCCCGTGTGTCGGCAGTAGCCTCGTTTGGCGATCATAACTTCCGGGTATCGTATCAAACAGGTTTCCGTATTCCAACGACCCAAAACCAGTATATCGACCTGCAAACGCCCCAAGCCCGGCTTATTGGTGGCTTGCCAGAGTTTTTTGCCCGCTATAATCTGGGCAATTCGTACTCACGGGCCAACGTAACAGCGGCTGGTGCAGCTATTGTGGCTACAGGTGGTGACCCGGCTTTCCAGCAAGCGCAAATTGTTGCCTTAACAGGCATTATCCGGCCACAGGTTATCAGTGCCGTACAAGCGCAGGTTACGGCTGGCGTTACAGCACAGGTTCAAGCCGCAGTTGCTGCCGGTTTGTTGCCAGCCGCCAATGCCCCTGCAGCTATTGCAGCGGGTGTAACGGCTCAGATGTCATCATCGGCCATAATTGCTACGATTACCCAGAACGTAACGCAGCAGGTGGGTGCAAACGCACCCGGCTTTATTCAGGCGCAGGCCGTTGGCGCAAACCTGAGCAAGCTGACTCCGTATAAAGCGAAAGAGTTTAAGACCGAGCGCGTGGCCAACTACGAAATTGGTTATCGGGGTGTTTTCAACAAGAAGCTGTTTGTGGATGCTTACTATTACTACAGTGTTTACACCAATTTTCTGGGTAGCACGGTGTTGATTCAGCCAACGGCATCGCTCGCACCGGGTCTGTTGCCCGAAGCTTCCGGCGTTTTTGGTGGTGGCTCGCGCCGGGCTTTTTCGATGCCAGCCAACAGCAGCAAAGAGATTACTGCTTCGGGTTGGGCATTGGGTCTAAACTATGCCTTGCCAAAGGGTTACGGCATTTCGGGTAATTTTGCCAGCAATAGTCTCGGTAATTTCGAAGCATCCGAAGAACTGCAAACGTCGGGCTTCAATACGCCAAAAAATCGCTTCAACATAGCGTTTGCAAAGCGTCCGGTTAGTGGGTCAAACTTCGGATTTGCCGTAGCGTTTAAAGCACAAGACTCGTTCACGTGGGAGGGCTTCGGTCAGCCAACCGAAGTGGGTATTCCGTTGTATGGTAACACAATTGTGCCAGCCATCAAAAACCTTGACGTTCAGGCGAATTACAAAATGTCGGGTATCAAGTCGATCATCAAAGTGGGCGCCACCAACTTGTTTGGCAACCCCTATATTCAGGCATTCGGTAGCCCGGCACTCGGCACTACCTATTACGTAAGCCTGACGTTTGATGAGTTGCTGAACTAAGAAGTTTACGATTGAGTAAGACTGTAAAGTCGGCTGGCACATGGTAATCGTGTGTCAGCCGACTTTTTTTGCCCCTGCCTGTTACCCCCACCTTTACCACACAATAAACTCCCGTCATTCAAGCGTTAAGTTTTCGTAATTTTGGGAGAAATCCGCCCAGAACTAACAAAGAAAACGCATGAAACACGGATTACTTTTCTATTTACTTACTGGATTTGCCTGTCTGCTGACCATTGTCGCTCAGGCCGACCATATTATTGGGGGGGATATTACCCTACAGGCAACCAGCATAGCGGGGCAATACAGCATCAATGTCCACCTGTTTGTTGACCGAACGCACCCCAATGCCACCATACCCGACCCTTTCTTGGCCTGCCACATTCATCGTGTGCGCGACAATGCA
>JAYVAP010000116.1:0-2641 GCA_043750915.1 Spirosoma sp.
GTCTTCTGCATTTTGTTGCTCGTAACCCGCCCAATCCGTTCTTTCCGGGCGTTGCGTCCGGCGGTTTCCTTCGCGTCCGTTTGCGGGGTAGCGGGGGCAATAGCCTGGGGCTGCGGTGCTGGGGCTGCGGGTGTTTCCGTTGCGGGCTGTGGGGCTTCTGCGGGTGCCGGAGTCGGTACGGCTTCTGCCTGCGGTGCTGGTGCTTGTTGCTCTTCCATGGTCGTGTCTTTTAGGCTTGTGCCAATTTAGCCGTCAGTTCCGTGTGCAGGCGGGCAATCCGTTTGCGGCTCTCACGAATACGCATTGGGTTCTCGATGGGCGAAACGGCATGGGCAAAACGCAGTTTCAGCAGGCGATCCTGTTCGGCACCGATTTCGGTCCGAACTTCATCGGCCGACAATCCTTTTAAATCTTCTTTTTTCATCTTGTTCGTCGCTTAAGGATTCTATTCCTCCACTTGCTCCTGGTAATCGCGCCGAACCACAAACTTGGTCCGAACCGGCAATTTCTGAGCGGCTAAGCGCAGGGCTTCCATGCCCGTTGCCAGATCAACGCCGGTGGTCTCGAACATAATCGTGCCGGGCTTCACAACGGCAACCCAGTATTCGGGTGCTCCTTTACCCTTACCCATCCGAACTTCGGCGGGTTTCTTGGTGATGGGCTTGTCGGGGAAAATACGAATCCACACCTGGCCTTCGCGTTTCATAGCCCGCGTAACGGAGATACGGGCGGCTTCGATCTGGCGAGCCGTGATCCGGCCCGGCTCCAGTGATTTTATACCGAACGTACCGAAGGCAATCTCATGGCCGCGCGATGCGATGCCGGGAATCCTGCCTTTGTGCTGCTTGCGGAATTTGGTTCTTTTTGGCTGTAACATAGCTCAACTATCAGTTAGTCAGTGGGTCAGTCAGTTAGCAGGTCAGCAGGCCCGGCAGTAAGTGAATCCACTATCTGCACCAACGGCTCCGTAACAACTAACTGCCCGACTGTTTTTATCGTCTCGGTCCTCCACCGCCACCGCCCCGGTTGCCACCAGGGGCACCGCCACGATTGCCGCCCGGAGCACCACCCCGGTTGCCGCCTGCACCCGGAGCACCGCCCCGATTGCCGCCTGCGCCCGGAGCACCACCCCGGTTGCCGCCCCGGTCGTTGCCGCCACGGCCACCCCGGTCGCCACCTTCACGGTCGCCACGCGGCCCCCGACGGTCGCCCCGGTCGTTCGGACCGGCACTGCGTTCGCCTGCCTGAGCCTGCGTCATCATGGCCGCTGGCGACAGGTCGCGCTTGCCGTATACTTCGCCTTTGAAAATCCACACCTTGATGCCGATTTTCCCGTAGACCGTTTGGGCTTCCGACAGGGCATAGTCGATATCGGCACGCAGCGTATGGAGTGGCACCCGGCCTTCCTTGTACTGCTCCGAGCGGGCAATTTCTGCACCACCTAACCGGCCCGATACCTTTACTTTAATACCCTGCGCACCCACCCGTACTGCCGACTGGATGGCTTGCTTCATGGCCCGGCGGAACGAAATACGCGCCTGTAGTTGCTGGGCAATAGCTTCGCCCACCAATTTGGCATCGATCTCGGGACGCTTGATCTCGAAAATATTGATCTGGACATCTTTGCCCGTGATCTTTTTCAGCTCTTCTTTGATCTTGTCGACCTCACCACCACCCTTACCTATCACAATACCCGGACGGGCGGTGTGAATCGTAAGTGTGACACGCTTCAGCGTGCGCTCGATGACAACCCGCGAAATAGAACCTTTCGGAATACGGGCGGCAATGTATTTCCTGATTTTTTCGTCTTCAACGAGTTTTTCTGCAAACTCTTTGCCGCCGTACCAGCTCGATTCCCAGCCCCGAACAATGCCAAGCCGCAGGCCAATCGGATTTATTTTTTGTCCCATTTGCTATTACTCGTTTTCAGAGGGTTGGGTGGTTGGTTCGTCTAATATGGGCTGAGCCGCACTGTCGACAACAATGGTGATGTGGTTGGAACGCTTCCGAATCCGGTGACCACGACCCTGGGGGGCCGGGCGCAAACGCTTCAGCATCGGACCAGAATCGACAAAGATCGTTTTCACGTACAGGTCGGCATCTTCGATCCGCTCGTCTTCGTTCTTTTGCTGCCAGTTGGCCACCGCCGACAGCAGCACTTTCTGCAAAGTGGCGGCACCGGCCTGGGGCTGGTATTTCAAAACACCCAACGCCCGGCTAACCCGCTGACCGCGAATCAGGTCGGCAATTAACCGCATCTTACGGGGCGACGTGGGCACATCATTATATCTTGCTACTGCTTCCATGGTTTTCAGTTATCAGTCACCAATTATCAGCCAACAGTATCAGTCATGATCGTACAGGGCTGACCGACAACTGATTCCTGTTTACTGGTTTTTATCGTTTGCCCTTGTCTTTCTTGGCGGTGTGACCCCGGAAGTTACGCGTAGGGGAAAACTCGCCGAGCTTGTGGCCCACCATGTTTTCGGTGACGTATACCGGAATAAATTTATTGCCGTTATGCACAGCAAACGTGTGGCCTACGAAATCCGGCGAAATCATCGAGCGACGCGACCAGGTTTTGATGACCGATTTCTTGCCCGAATCATTCTGCGTCTGGACCTTGTTATCCAGCCGAAAA
>JAYVAP010000117.1:0-3110 GCA_043750915.1 Spirosoma sp.
CCGTATCGAAACAGGCAATTTGAAGCAGGTTGGGATAGCGCGATTGAATGGCTTCGATTAGCGCGATTTCGCCGGGCAAATGATCGGGATCAATGATAACAATCCGGCGAAGTTCAACCAGTAAATCGGGCGTAATCCGCTCCGGTTTCATATGTTGCATACCGTGAACAACCCGATGACCAACGGCTTGAATTGTCTTGAAAACGCCTTGCTCTTCAAGCCAGCCGATCAGAAAAGCGACGGCTTCCGGGTAGTCTTGAGCCGATACCGGACTGTTTTTTGAATTTTCTGAAGTATTGGTTACGGTTAGCGACGTGCCGGGTTGGCCAATGCGGTCGAGGTGACCATGACGGGTCTGTTTTGGTGGCTTACCCGTGTCGTATACGGCAAACTTGATGCTCGATGAGCCGCCGTTGATGGTCAGGATACTTTTCCCTGATTCAGTCATAGTGATGACCTTTACTTTGCTAAGTACCCACCATCAACCGGATAATAAGAACCGGTGACGAAAGACGCTTTGTCGGAACTGAGCCAGATGGCTAATTCGGCAACCTCTTCCGCTTTTCCCAGTCGCCCAATTGGGTGCAGGCTAACCAACTGCTGCCTGGCTTCTGCCGACAACTGATTCAACAAAGGGGTGTCGATGTAGGCCGGTCCAACGGCGTTGATACGAATTCCCTGCGCTGCGTATTCGAGGGCAGCTGTTTGTGTCAGTCCAATCATACCGTGCTTCGCCGTAACGTAGCCCGGTGAGGCAGGTGTTCCAACCTGACCCAGGATAGAGGCCATGTTCACAATCGCGCCCGCGCCTTGTTTGAGCATAACCTCCAGTTCGTATTTCAGGCAAAAGAAGACGCTGTTGAGGTTTACGTTGATGATCGTCTGCCAGCCTTCCAGACTATAGTCGGCGGTCAGGTTCATCTCGCCAATAATACCGGCGTTGTTGCAGGCAATATCGAGCGAACCAAACGCCGAGACGGTTTCCTGCACCAACTGCCGGCACTGAACCGGGTCTCCCACGTCAGCCTTGAAAAACCGGGCATCAGCACCGGCAGCTTTCAGTTGTTGCGCCACTTGCTGGCCCTGCACGTCGTCGACATCAGACACCAACACCTTGGCTCCATACTGACCATACAACAGGGCAACGGCCTTGCGATCCCCGAAGCGGCTCCGGTTACCAGAGCAGTTTTACCTTGTAAGTCGTTTTTCATAAGGCGGTTAACGTTAAGCAAATAAAATCAGTCGTCTTTCCGAACCTGGATATGTTAAGCAAGACGAAGCTGACTAACAACCTGAGAAAGAGTACTGGGTGATGCCATGGGGCAATGGTTAGCGTTCATGACCGGTCATTTATAGCGCAATAGCCACCGCCGACAACTCGTTGACCGGCTTGGGTTGATCGTCGCTGTTATCATCGTAGAGCGTCAGTAGCGGTACTGCTGGCGTAAAGGCATGTAAGCGGTTAACCCGGCTACTGGTCAGCGTCTCAGTCCGGTTGTTGTAGTTGAGTATCGTTACCAGAAGATCGACTGGATGCGCGGCTAAGTAAGCATCAATACCCTGCCTGGCGATGGCAGCCCTTATTCGGTTGGTGGCTGGTTCGATAGGCATTAAAAATTGTCGGATGTGGGTTTCCTTCTCACTATCGATGGCGTTCTTGTTCGGCGTGTCGATAGTGAGTAAGGTAAGGGTAGCTCCTTTGAGGGTTACTAATTCTTTGAGGGGATTGAGCAGTTTGGCGTTCTTCAACCGGACGAAATCAGCCGCCAGCACAACCTGGTGAACTGGTCTCTGGATAGTCGCCTGGCTTGGCACTACCAGGATATTCGCTTTGAGCTGATGAACCAAGGTAATGGTGCTGTTGCCAAACAAATCATCGGTGTCGTTGGATTGCCGGCCGATGACCACAAAATCATACGACTCGGTATTGAGCAACCGCTCGACCACGGCCAACAACTGACCTGGAATGGCCGACGAACGGAACGTGTGCCAGTCGTTGGTGGCCTCCCGGCGCAATTCGGTTACCACATTATTTAGCTGGTCGGCCTGAACGGATGGGGGCATTTCAAAAACGAGAAGGGGATTATGCTGACTACCAGACGCTATCGGGTGGACACAGAGCAGGTGAAAGTCGGCGACGGTATCACTAAAGAACGAACGGGCAAACGCCAGTGCATTGCGGGAGGCTTCCGACAGGTCGGTCAGCAGGAGTATCTTTTTCATAAGAAGATAGTCAGCTAAAAAGCAGGGATCAAGGTGATTAGACTGCGGCCAGCACGGGTATAGTGGCTAAACGGGCTACTTCCTGGGTATTGGATTCGAGCAGCCACGTGCGGAGCCGACTATGGGGTCTGGGCAGAAGAATGATCAGGTCGGCCTTACGTTGAGCTAAATAGTCCTCCAGGGCCAGAGCCAAATCATAACCAGGCAAAAAGCTGAAGGTGTGCGGCTGATTTCGGAGCAAATCCCGAATATGCCGGGCGGCTTTTTGCTGCAAATCGTCGGGTTCATCGTCAATGCAAACAACGTCTAATGATGCGTTTAGAAGTTGAGCGAAACCCAGGGCCCTGTCGATGGATATGGCATCGACAGGACCAGACAAATCAACCGCCAATACCATATTTTGCGGCTTTTGAAAAACCGCACCGGGTGGCACCAGTAACATAGGTACCGAGGTGTGGGGAATCATGTCGGTCGCTAAACTACCTAATTGACGGGCCTTTATCGGCTCATCGCCCACCAGACCCATCACCAGCAAATCAGCGTTCTGTTTGGCCACTTCGTCAATCAGAATGGCAGTTGGTGTGCCAGGCCGGGCCACGATTGATATGTCGATTATGTGATTAGTTGCCCCAAGCATCTGGTTTCGTAACTGACTTAGCTGGCCCAACGCCTGCACATACTCGCCATTATCCGCTGGGGTCATTCGGTCGGGTGAATAGCCCAAATCCACGTCATAGACGTGAATCACGATTAAATGGAGCCGTAATTGACAGGCCAGTTCAAGGGCATAATCAGTAGCCCAGTGGGCACTGGCCGAAAAATCAGTGGCGACTAAAATCGTTTTCATACTAGCAGAAAATAGAGAGTGAGCCCGTTACCGATCAGCC
>JAYVAP010000118.1:0-2102 GCA_043750915.1 Spirosoma sp.
TACCTGAGCCAGCCGTTTTCGATCCCGGGTTTTACTGAAATAGCCGATTGCATTCTGATACGACTCCAGGGCTTCGGGGTTATTTTTATAGTAGCAGTAGACATTGCCAATGGCCATCCAGCAAAAACCGATCTGCCCGTTATCGGTGCGCCTGCGTGCCAGTGCCAACGCTTTTTGATTGATGGTCAGGGCGCGGTTTCGGTCATACACCCGATACTCCCAGGCTAATTTGGTGAGCGTCCATACGCGCAGGCTATCGGGCTGGTGGTTAGCGGCTCGTTGAAGCGAATCGGTTTTTGCCCGGTTCTGCGACTGGATGGGCGTTGTTAGCAGCCAGAGCGCAAGGCCTAACCAAACAAACCCGTATGTAGGGTACCAATGAATGGGTGAAAAAGGCCTTATTTTTTTGCGCATGAACATGGGGGCAATTTAAATTGTGATAAGTACTGGGACCGTATTATTTGAAATTTAAGTCTCTACAATATCCTGATTATTAGACTATTACATTTAAGAAAACCTGTCAATTTCATCGTCCCAGTACTTAGAACGCTGAATCATACACAAGAATAGGTTTTATCCTTGAAAACCCGTTCGGTAGCAGATGGATTTTCAAGGATAAAGCAGTTTTCGTCGCCGTGCATCAATCCGCACAGGCTGACAAAAGCCCGGTAGTATGCCGCGACCGTGTAAGATTTGGGAGAAATACCTGAGTTAAAGAATCCCCTCGTCGGCAAAGCTGTAGTAGGCCTTGTCGGTAAAAATCAGGTGATCGAGCACGGGAATGTCCAGCAATTTACCGGCATCTTTGAGCTTGCGGGTCAGGTCTTTGTCGGCCTGCGAGGGCGTGAGGTTGCCCGAGGGGTGGTTGTGGAGCAGGATCATCGACGAGGCCAGGTGCTCGATGGCCTGTTTGAAAATAATTTTTGGGTCGGCCACCGTACCCGACACGCCCCCCGCGCTGATCTGGACCGGCCTGAGAATCTCGTTGGCCCGGTTCATCAGCAGAATCCAGAATTCCTCGTGCGGCTTGTCCATCAGGTGCGGAATCATTTCGTTATAAGCATCGCGCGAGCAGGTAACCCGCGCCCGCTGCGGGCGGTCCTGCTCTTTGCGTCGGCGGCCCAGCTCCAGGGCGGCAATGATGCTGATGGCTCTGGCCTCGCCGATGCCCCGGAATTTAGACAGGTCTTTGATGCTCAGCCGGGCCAGGTCGTTGAGGTTGTTGTTAACACTTTTAAGAATTATCCTGGCTACATCCACCGCCGTCAGATCGACCGTACCGGCGTTAATCAGGATGGCAATCAACTCCGCTTCTGAGAGGGCGGCTTTCCCTTTGAGCATAAGTTTTTCGCGCGGGCGGTCTTCTTCGGCCCAGCTTTGGATGGTACCGGCATTCTCGTAGGGCATAGCGATGGGAAAAGGGCCACGGGTGTAGCAGAAGCCTAAACTTCGCTATTTTTTCAAACAAAAAAACCCCGCCCCGAAATAAGGCAAGGTTTTATCAAAAAGAAATAGCAGAAACTAAGCAGCGGCTGGCTTCAGGCCATTCACCATGCGGGCAAGTTTCGACTTGTTGTTCGATGCTTTGTTCTTATGGATGATGTTACGTTTGGCCAGCTTGTCTAAGGCCGACGCTACGGTTTTGAACAATTCAACCGCCATGGCGTGGTCGGTGGCCAGGCGCAGTCTCTTCACCATGTTCCGGGTCGTCACGTGCTGGTAGCGGTTCGACAGGCGCTTTTTTGCGCTCGACCGGATTGCTTTTTTTGCTGATTTATGGTTTGCCATCGGTATGTAATCGGAAATCTTTGTCTCGATATGAAGGCGCAAAAGTAAGAAATTCAGTTGACAGTAGCAAAATTATCCGCCGAATTTCTTACTGCAAAGGTGCTTACGGACGAATATCGGCGTTGACGGTCAACGTTTTTTCCCAGACACCTTCGTTCTGCGCAATGAACGCTCTGTAGGCGGCACTCTGCTCGAACAGCCGAATGTCGGCCTCGGTCTGAAACGTCAGGTAATGCACCACGTCATAATCGGCAACTGCCTGATTGGGGCGAATTGTCTTGCCCGATGTGTAGCCCACGATCTGCGGAATTTCA
>JAYVAP010000119.1:0-4623 GCA_043750915.1 Spirosoma sp.
TTTAAGGGCCGTGAGAGCCGCACTACTCTGGTTGTAGTTAACCTTCTCTCCATTGGCCCACGCATCGGTACGAACGCGCAACGCCCAGTTATACACAAAACGGGTATGTCCGAACACACGGGCCAACTCTTGTTGCTGGTTCGTGGTGGGGTACGCCCGAAAGGTGTATCTGATTTTCATTGTTCAAATATACAAAATCATTCTTACAAACACAAGGGGTATTTTGTGAAGCTCGTTCGGCTTGCGCCGGTCGCGATTCCTCCCGCACCGGCGGCCCGGCCCGAATAAATCCGGGGGAGGAATCGCTCAATTCGCATGAGTCAGAATGGTTTGCCACCGTGTCGGAAATACCGGGCGTGTGGTGGTCAATACGGCCTGGACCCAAAAGCATTAAACACCGGTGTGCTGATGCCCTCATAACCATGAAATGGATTGTTCCGATAGCGGTCAGCAGTGTGTTGCTGCTCCTGTTTTTTTGGTTTAAAGTTGCCTGTTTTCAGGCATTGTACTATACGTACAACGACATGTACATTTTTCTGCAAAGTTCGTGCAGCTGGATGGATGGGCGGCCACTGCTCTACGAAAACATCTGGGGCTACGACGACCGGATTCATAACAACTACGCCATGCTGCTGTGGGGACCGCTGATCTACATCGGGGGTGCCTACGGAGCCTTTGCCGTACAAACGGGCCTGACGTTACTGAGCTACGGGCTGCTCCTGCGGCAAATTGGCCGGCGGCTGCCCGCGTGGGCCGTTTGGGTTATACTGGGGGTATTGTTGCTGGGGCCGGTTTGGTTCTGGCTCAACGACCATCCCGGCATTGGCTGGCACCCCGAACTGACCTATTTTCCGTTGTCGCTGTTGTTTCTGCTGGCGTTGCTCAGCCAGCAACGGGGCTGGCTGTGGCTGACGGGCACGCTGATTGTGCTGGTGAAGGAAGATGGGGCTTTGCTGGCCGGTGTGCTTCATGTGGCATATCTGAGTATCCAGTACCTGAAGGCCAACCCCAACCGGTCTGTTTTCGGGCTGCTGACCAAAGCCCGCTTCTGGTTGGTGCTGGCCGGATGGGTGCTCCTGTTTGGGGCGGGGATGCTGTTTCTATCGGTCAAAAACAACGCAGCCGAGCCGGAACCCCGATTGCAGCAGGCACTGGCCGTGATGGTGGCGGGCCTGCACGATGCCGTCTTTATCAAAAAGCACCTGGTTCTGCTGGGGCAAACTTTTTTGTTGTTATCACCCGCCATCGGCTTGTTGCTCTACGGCCTGTATCGGCTTGGCTGGCGGCAGGCGGGCAGCGTGCTGCTGGTATATGGCGTGGCACAACTGGTGCTGTTGTTGTCCAACTGGGTGCAGGGTGCCACTTACTACGGCACCAATCCCATGTTTGAGCTGGTGTCGCTCACCTGGCCCCCGCGTTTCGTGCTGGTCTATGCCTTCTCGGTGGTGTATGTGCTGCTGGTCTGGTTGCGGCTGGGGCTGGGACAGGCCCAGCTGGTGCCCCGCTGGCAACCCCTGTGGATAGCTGCGGGATTACTCGTGGTTCAACTGCCCATTGTGGGCTATGCCCGGCCCGATTTCCAACCGCTGACCACGCTGCGTGCCCTGGTCACGCACCGCTTCGACCCGCAGAAGGAGCCGTTGCTGCCGACGGCCGACATGGCTGTGATCGAGAAACTATCCGGCGCAATTCCGGCCCGTTCCAGCGTGTTCGTGTTCGATTATCTGATCCCGCTTTTCCACCGGCACTACAACATCTGGCCAACCGAAAAGCAGTGGCAAGATGCCGATCTGGCCATTATTCCCAACAACGATTTTCAGCACCTGAGCGAACGGCTGCCCCGCGTGATGAAGCAGCCCTACCGCGCCGTTCGCCTGAACACCTACACGATTTATGTTACCCCCGCCTATGAACCCTACCTGAAGGCATCCCTGAAGCCGGGCCGGTGAACGGGTTTTGCCCGCAGACAGGAATTAGTTGGGCAACGGCGTATGGGTGCGCTGACAAATTTTTCCCTCCCCGTTTATGGTGCCCGTTTTTGTCTTATCTTGTGGGATAATTTCTTGGGCTCCATGAACACAAACTTTCGGACCTTAACCGCTGAGGCAGGTTCGATACCGGGCGAATCCGTTTGCCAGACAAACTACACAAAAGAACGGGCGGGCTGGGCAAACAACGCCTTCGACCACGCCGTAAAACAGTTTCTTCGCGAATGGATCGACCACGGCACCGTGGCCGGTCAGCCAGCCGATGGCCGCGACACGGACACGGAAGATTTTATTGAACACGGTGCATTGCGGAGTTTTTTCAAACACAGCGACGACGCACTGGAACGGCTCCTGCAACACGATGCCATTGCGCAGCACCTGCTCCGGCCCGCCACCGAAGTTTATTTTGAACCGGATGCCTACGAACCGCTGCTGGCCCAATTCGAAAAACGTATCTATAATTTAGCCGCCCACCGCGAACACCGGGAAGTGCCTTTTCGCTACAGCCCCACCAGCAGGCAGGGTGCCCACGGCGACACGGTTGGGGTGGTGGATGACCTGACAGGCCAGGAAAAAGAAGATATTGGTACCTACTTTGGCACCCGACGCTCCGATGCCACCGCGCTGACCATTCTGGCCGACCTGCTTCGCTGCGAGGCCCGGTTATCGGTCTGCCTGCCGGTTCATGTTGTTGCCGAATGCTACCTAACCGATGCGCTGCACGCCGTTCGGGCTGCTACCGAACAACTCCACGACGAAGGCAACCACCAGCTACAGTGTTTTGTGATTCAGGGTCGCCACGCGGCCGACGACCGGCACCTCGGCGCAGCCCTGCTGCTGATGAACCCCCACCAACCCGACCGGCCCCGGCGCCTGATTTTTTGCGACACCCTGAATCCATCCGGCAAACCCCCGTGGTGGGATGCCTTCGGTGAGAAAATAAACACTGTTTTTCCGCAGCCCCACCCCCACCCGCCCCTCTCGCACTGGCTGGAAGACGGCGGTGTTAACCTGCAACGGCTTCACGAGGGCGTGCCGGTGCGGCATCAGGATATCGACTGTGCTTTTTACTCGGCCTCCATGGCCCGCGCCTTGATTCAGCTGGCACAGGCGACACCGGCAGAGGTGTTGCTAACGAAAACCATTGGTGAGATTGTGGGTGACATGACGGCCCGGATGCCCGAATATTTCGCCGGTGCCAACCAACCCAAAGACCCTGCGCTGGTTCGGGAGGAGAATGTTGCCCGCCGGTGGAACACGGGACGCAGTGCCCTGCAAAAGCTGGTGGGTGCCCGCGTCATCGACCTGCCCATACCCGTGCTGGAAGTCTACAGTGCCGAAGTGGCTTAGCGGGAGCCATACTGGCAAAAAAAAGGCCGCACCGGGTTGGGTGCAGCCTGCGTTCATCGATGAATTGGGTACTAATTATGCAGAACCAACCTGGCGGGATGGCCGTCTGTTCAGGCCAGTTCCTCTTCCCCGGCCAGTACATCGTCGACGGATGTTAGGGCCAGACCGAAAGCTTCGGCAACGCCTTTATAAACGACTTTACCATCAACCACATTCAGGCCGAGTTTCAGGTCTGTGTTGTCGCGGCACGCCTGCTGCCAGCCTTTGTTGGCCAGTTGAAGGGCATAGGGCAGGGTAGCGTTGGTGAGGGCAACGGTGCTGGTGTAGGGCACCGCGCCGGGCATGTTGGCCACGCAGTAATGCACCACCCCGTCGATAATGAAGGTCGGGTCTTCGTGGGTCGTGGGTCGGCAGGTTTCGATGCAGCCGCCCTGGTCCACCGCCACATCCACGACCACCGTACCGGGGCGCATCAGCTTCAGCATGGAGCGGGTGATAAGGTGGGGGGCTTTGGCACCCGGAATGAGCACCGCGCCCACAATCAGATCGCAAACCCGGATCATCTCGCGTATATTGTATTCGTTCGACATCATCGTTTGCACGTTGGGCGGCATAATGTCCGAGAGGTAACGCAGGCGCGGCAGGCTCACATCCATGATGGTAACGTGGGCACCCAAACCGGCGGCCATTTTGGCGGCCTGCGTACCCACAATACCCCCCCCCAGAATCAGCACGTTGGCGGGTTTCACACCGGGCACGCCACCCAGCAGAATACCCCGGCCTTTCATGGGTTTCTCCAGATATTTGGCCCCTTCCTGAACCGCCATCCGACCCGCTACTTCTGACATGGGCACCAGCAGCGGCAAACTGCGGTCGGGCCGCTCAACGGTTTCGTAGGCTAAGCAAACGGCTCCTTTGGCCAGCATCGCCCGCGTTAGTTCTTCCGACGAAGCAAAGTGGAAGTAGGTAAAAAGCAGTTGGTCTTCCTTAATCAGGTCGTATTCCGAAGCAATCGGCTCTTTGACCTTCATAATCATTTCGGCAATGCCGTAAATGTCTTCAATGGTGGGCAACATGGTGGCACCGGCCGCAATGTACTCCTCATCCTCAAAACCGCTTTCCAACCCGGCGTTGACCTGCACGTGTACGGTATGACCATGCTTGCGCAGTTCTGTGACACCGGCGGGGGTCAGGGCAACGCGATTTTCATTGTTTTTGATTTCTTTAGGAACACCAATAACCATATTGACCGGGCGTTTATGTTTTTTATAGTGATACAAAGATA
>JAYVAP010000120.1:0-4960 GCA_043750915.1 Spirosoma sp.
GCTCCCGAACGGCGTTTAGCCGTTCGCACCGCCCATCTTAACTACGTTCGTCAGCTCAAAGCCGATGGGCAGTTTATACTGGGTGGTGCCCTGCTGGACCCCCACGGCCGCATGATTGGCTCGATGCTGCTGCTTAAACTGGAAACCGACCAGCAGCTACAGCAGTATTTCCAAACAGACCCGTACATTGTGCAGGGTGTCTGGGAAAAAATAGATGTGAAACCCTTTCGACAGGCGGAGGTTTAATTAAAAAACTGATTTATAAACTGTTACCCCAAAACCAGCGCAACACCCTGTTGGGCAGGCGTTACAACGGCAGTTATCACCACTGACAACTACATTTTTGATACACGCAGCATTATTTGACATGGATGGCCTGCTGGTCGACTCCGAACCCCACTGGCGGGCCGCTGAACGGGCAATTTTTGACCCCATTGGCCTGATCCTTACCCACGACCAATGCAAACAAACGACGGGGATGCCCATTCTGGATGTGGTTCAGTACTGGCACGCCCGTCGGCCCTGGTCCGAACAGGATGCATCGGGGCAGAGCCATCAGCAACTTGCCAATGCCATTACCCACAATGTTCACGCCCGCATTGCCGCCCTCGCCGAACCCATGCCGGGTGCCCGCGATGCCCTCGAGTTTTTTTGCCGGCGCGGTATTCCGGCGGCCATTGCGTCGGCTTCGCCCATGAGCCTGATCGAAGTGGTCATCGACCGGCTGGGTTTCCGGCCCCTGCTGGCGGGCTGGCATTCGGCCACGCTGGAAGCCCATAACAAACCCGCTCCCGACGTATATCTGGGTACGGCGCGGCTTTTGGGCGTGTTACCCGCCCAATGCCTGGCGTTTGAGGATTCGGGCAGTGGCGTTCGGTCGGCCCACGCGGCCGGGATGCGCACCATTGCTATTCCGGCCGCCTTTGAACGGGAAGACCCTAAATTCGACATCGCTACCCATAAAATACCGTCGCTGATGGCTTTCGACGAAACCCTTTTCAACCACCTTCATACCCGCTAAACCCATGCACATCTACCAGCTCGATGCATTCACCGACCGCTTATTTGCCGGCAACCCGGCCGCTGTAGTGCCCCTTACGGCCTGGCTTCCCGACGAACAGCTACAGCAGATTGCGGCCGAGAATAACCTGGCCGAAACCGCTTTCTACCTCAAAACTACCGACGATGCGCATTATCACCTCCGCTGGTTTACGCCAACTGTGGAAGTAGATTTATGCGGCCACGCCACGCTGGCAACGGGCCATGTGGTGTTTTATCTGGAAGAAAAACCCGATACGGATCAGATTTTTTTCGAGTCCCGCAGCGGTCCGCTCAAAGTGTGCCGGGGCGAAAATAACTGGCTCACGCTCGATTTCCCCATCGACGTGGTGCAGCGGGCCAATATGCAGCCGCCCGCCCTGCTGACCAGTCTGGAAGAAAAACCGCTGGCCGTGTTTAAAGGAAAAACCGATTATATGCTGATCTACGAAAGCCAGGCCCAGATTGAAGCCCTCCGGCCCGATTTCCGGGAGATGAGCGCGGTGCCCGCGCGGGGCATCATTGTAACGGCACCCGCCGATGCCGATAGCGGAGTCGATTTTGTATCGCGGTTTTTTGGCCCGCAGTCCGGTGGCGACGAAGACCCCGTGACGGGTTCGGCCCACACGACGCTGGTACCGTACTGGGCCGAAAAATTAGGCAAAACCGAACTCACTGCCCGGCAGCTATCGGCGCGGGGCGGCTACCTCAAATGCAAACTCAACGGCGACCGCGTCGACATTTCGGGGCAGGTTCAGCTGTATATGACCGGGGTTATTTTGGCGTAGCCAGACAGAACCGGTCAGGCCCGCTCAGCCCGCCTGCCGCACAAATTGTTTGAGCCCCCGGCGGATCGCTTTGGCCATGCGTTGCCGAAAATGATGGTCCAAAATCAGGGCTTCGTCGGTGGTGTTGCTCAGAAATGGGCCTTCCACCAGCACGTTGGGGTAATCGGTGGGGCTGCTGAAGAAAAAATTAAAATGGCCGACGTTCCCAAATTCGGGAACCGGCAACTTCCGCAGTTCGCGCAGCACGGCCTGGCTCAGGGGCCGGAATCCAGGGTGCTTGTAATACGTGCTAACCCCCCGCACCGACGCACTGCCCGACGAATTGAAATGGACGCTGACCAGCAGATCGGGCATTTGCCGACGCATGGCCAGAAGCCGGGCCGTGGGGCCGATGAGCGTGTCGGTGGGGCGAACCATCAGCACCTGCGCCCCGCCCCGCTCCAGCAACCGCTGTAACCGCCGGGCTACGTCGAGCGTCAGGTCTTTTTCCAGCTGGCCCGACCGCAGCCCACTGGCACCCGTATTGCTGCCGCCGTGCCCCGCATCGACCGCCACCCGAAGCCCCCGCAGGCTCCGTTTGGCCGGTGGTCGCCGAACGCGAATCATGAGTGTATTACCCCGATAATAAACAGAATATCCCCAAGACTGCGGGTGAGACAGGGCAATATAGATCCGAAAGGTTTCGTCAGAAATCTGCTCAAACCACACGTTTTTTATTTCCCTCACCGATTTTAATTGGGTAATCCAGTTGGTGTTGGCCGTGGCACCGAACACATCTACCATAATCCGCGCCGGATCGATCTGCTGCTGGCTGCGGTAAGGCAACCGAACCGGCAACCGAACGGCCACGTAGTCGAACAGGGCAACCGAATCGCCCAAAACGGTCCAGTTGCCAGCGAGCGTTCCCACCGGATATCGGCGGAGGGTGTCGGCTGTCACCTGTTCGGTTGGCACATATCCCGTCAGCGATGGACTTAGCCGAACGCGCCACAAACGGCGGGCAGTGTCCAGCCCGGTCAGGCAGAGCACCACACCCGAATCGAGGGTTTCCATGCGGGCACCGCCGAGCCGGTCGGTGCCCAGTCCGTAATATAAGGGCGTGAGCGGGGAGCGGGTCAGTCCGGTCAGCAACGTATCGTGCAGGGCACTGGTGGGTGTTTGGCCCGCGCCGGTCAGGGCCGTGCCCAGCAACAGCCAGCAAAGCCAGTGGCACCACCGGTGGTCACTTTTTTTCATGGGCTTTAGCGGCAGCCGAACGTCAGACTTCCCCAGAAACTGTGCCAGTTGGCCTGGGTGGTGTCCTGCGCCGGAATCATCCTGACCACACTCACCATGTTGCTGCCCGCCCGCAGCCGGAAGTTAACCCGTCCCTGCGCATCGGACCGTTGCTTGTTTTCGGTCAGGCGGTTGGCAGTGTCGCGGTTCCAGTGACGCACTAAGGCGTTGGGCAGGGGCTGGTTCTCAAACATAATCTGGAAAGTAGCCATCTGGCCGGGATGCTGGCGGTAAGGGTTTTTGGCGGGTATAATCTCCAGTGGCATACCCGTATTTTTGGCAAACACATCATCGGTTGGTTTCGACCCCACCTGCACGAGTGTTTTCACGCATCGCTGGTATATTTCGCGGCTGGGCTGGTTGGTTTGGCCCTGCTGTTTTCGGGCTTCAATCACATTATCGAGACCATCTTCGGCCAGATAGAGCAGAAATTTGTCGGCTTTCATGGCTAAAAATTTGGGTGTATTGGCAAAATTAAACAGGTGGGTGCCGGGCGCATCGAGTCCTACCGACAGGTCACCGTAGGTATCGCCGGTCAGCACGGGAGCCAGATCGGTAACGCCCGCGCTGGTATGGTGGCGGTACTGAACAAGGCGATTCTTTTTGCCTTCAGACCGCGTTCCGGCAAAACCCTCCCCTACCAGCACCTGAATATTGATTTTATCGCCAGGGGCGGCAAAAAAACGACTCGGCTGTAGCCAGAACTCATGCGCAAAAACCGCACCCACGCCCAGAACCAGCGCAGCCACCAGAAAAAACTTATTGATAAATTTCATGTATACTAACTCTAAAGAAGGGTAATTTTATGGGCTGATAAACCAAAAGCCTGATGCCCCTCCCACATTAATGGGGTGGGCGCAGTGCTCAACGAAGTCATAAAAATGGCACCCGGCCGCTCAAACTCGTTTTTTGGGCACGAGTGCTTGCTGAAAACCTGTTGCAAGTAGTACAAAAAGGGCAAGCGTTGCAAGAAATGACCGGACTAAACACGGGTTTCTGATTTTCTTCCAGTCTCCTTGCCGCTATCCCCTGCCTATGCACTACGAAACCTGCGTGGGCCTGCCACCGGCGCATTTGCTGACAACACTTGTCGATTTACTATTGGAGACATTCAAGAACCAAACACGCACTGAGTGGCTGGCCGACCTGACGTATCAACAAGCCCGAACGCCCCTGGTAATACAGCTGGCAATTGATAATGGGTATGTTGCTGGCTGCAAACTCGGTTACGAACAAAGTCCTGATACGTTTTATAGCTGGCTTGGTTGTGTCGACCCGGCCTATCAGAAACAGGGCATCGGGGCCGAACTTATGCGGCAGCAACACAACTGGTGCCTGCAAAATGGGTATCGCACCGTTCAGACTCGAACCTACAACCAGTGGCGGGCAATGCTGGTGCTAAATATCCGGGCGGGTTTCGATATTGTTGGCACGGTACAGGGCAAACGTGGCCTGACAATTGTGCTGGAGAAACAGCTATAAAGGAACCGGCCGCCCGCTGTTGTTGTCCTGTTGGCAGATGCACCTCTACATTCACATACCCTTTTGCCGGCAGGCCTGTCACTACTGCGATTTTCATTTCAGTACTTCGCTGCAGCAGAAAGATGCATTTTTATCGGCACTCGAAAAAGAAATTGTATTTCGTAAAAATTACCTTGACAGGACAGAGAAAATTGAAAGCATTTATTTTGGCGGTGGCACGCCTTCACTGTTATCGGAGCAGGAGCTGTTGAGAATTTTTGACCTTCTGTTTAAGCAGTACACTATTGACAGCAATGTAGAAATTACGCTCGAAGCTAATCCCGAAGATTTAAGTAAGGAAAAAATAAAGGCACTGAAACGCACTCCCATTAACCGGT
>JAYVAP010000121.1:0-2259 GCA_043750915.1 Spirosoma sp.
GACATAGATTGCCAAATTGTTTGATTCCATTTGCGGAAAAATTCCGACTATTATCCTGACTTGTTTTCCGGCTGCTTTACAAAGTTCCCGGCAAACTCCTTTCTCTTACATTATCCAACTAAACCAAGTAGTTATGAGCCGTTTTTATGCACTTTTTGTGCTGCTGACTTTTTCCATTGCGGCTCACGGCCAGCAGCCCTTTGCCATTAAGCCCTACGCCATTACGCTGCCGCAGGTGACGACCACCCAACAGACCAACCCCGCCACCGTACCGCAAAGCCAGGCAAATCTTGTCTATAACACCAGCGTCGATAAGTTGGCCCTCAACACGGGCGGTCAGTGGCAGTATTTAGTTACAAACAGCGACCTGAACGCTGATTTTCCAAACTTTGCGGCCTATCAATACAGTTTTGGTTCTGTTTACCAGTACTGGACTATTCCGGCGGGCGTAACCAAATTTGCCATTGAGCTTTGGGGAGCTGGCACGGGCGGCAATAAATACAGCACGAGCGGATCCTACGGCGACTGCCGGGGTGGACAGGCCGGGGGCTACGCCCGCCGAATCTACGCGGTGGCATCCGGCGCCACCACTGTAACGCTGACTGTTGGAAAAGGTGGTAGTGGAACCGTTACCACTGGAGCATTTCCCACAGGCACCCAGTTGGGGGGCGAAACCAGGATTCTATATCCCAGTTCTACCGCCAGTTTGTATGCCACAGGCACTAACGGTTCCGCAGGTCCCGGTTACGGTGGCTTCAGTGGCCTGCCATTCGATGGGTATCGGGCTTTCATAGCACCGGGCGGAGCAACAACAGGGGTTACACCCCTTGGCTACGCTCAAAAGGATGCGGCTAACTATGTCATTACCCTTAGACTAAGCGACGGAGGAACAGCCTACGGGGTTCAGCCGGGAATTGCCGGTATTGGGCCAACTGTCACGCTGCTCAACAACAGCACCGCCATAGCCAATCTTGTTTTTTACGGGGCCAATGTGGGGGGAGCCATGCCAAGCCAAGACGGCAGCTACCCCGGTGGCGGGGGTGCCTGTGGCTATGTGGCAGGGGGCGACGGGGCCGATGGTTTAGTCATAATCCGCTGGTAATTATCCGAGCACGTCATTTATAGCGCATGGCCCTCTATGAAGCTGATGCAGGTTAATTACGACATCAGTAGTCCTTGATTCCTAACACCTTATTCCTCTTTGCTTCATGATACGCTCCGGTGAACCCGAAAATACGGCCAGTATCGGAACCTATCCCGTCCGGCACCAGATGAAACCAGCCGTATTGGGTGTGACATGCTTCTCAACAGCCACGACTTCACCGCCGTAATTTCTGAGTGGGGGCAGGCTTTGGCACTGGAAAATGGACAGTAAAAAGCGCAGATTGCTCAATTGAAAGACGAACACGCCAAAGCAACTACTCAACTTGGGACTCATTTGGAAGCCTCGAATGGCGCGTATTTATTAGCTTGGCTTCGCGCACCACCTCCAGTAATCGCCCAAAGCGGGTACATTAACCCATACTCCGGTAAAGCCAGTTAGAACTAATAACAAAGATACTTTTATTACTTATTGGATTACTTGTTTGGTCGGGTAGTGTGTTGGCACAGGATTCAACCTGGCGATGGAACCACCCGAACCTGTTGAAAACCAACCTACTGGCCCCTGTTTCACTCTTTTACGAACGCGCCCTGACACCGAGGTTCGCCCTCCGTAGCAGCGTGCGGTGGTTTGCCATCAATAAAGGGCTTTTCGAGAGACAAGCGTTTATTAATGCCACTCTGGAGGGCAAAATCTATACGGGAAAACTGTCCCGGTTGTACACAAAATCGCACCCGACGGGGTTCTTTGTTAACCCCTACCTCAAAGCAAGATCAATGCGGTATGTGGAGCGGGTGAATTATGGAGCAAACAAAGAGGGTGATCTGGACGAAATCAAGGTCAGCTCCATTGGTATTGGTGTAACCGTTGGCTACCAGTGGGTCAGCAGCCGGGGGTTTGTGGTGGAGGTTTTTCACGGGGTGGGTGGATTTCCCGTTAATCAGATCCGGCACACAATGCGATACGGCACGGTCGTGTCAGGGCCAAACGATTATCTGAGCCTTGACCTTCGTTCGGGCGTTAGTCTGGGCTATGCTTTTTAATGGTTTTTGCCTACAAGCGCAATTTGTATTCTTATCGTAAAACATTTTCATGAAAACGACAATCTGGTATTCACTGCTGTTAGCCGCACTGACCCTCAACGGAGCCCTGGCCCA
>JAYVAP010000122.1:0-2449 GCA_043750915.1 Spirosoma sp.
CTCGGCCAGATTCCCCCCAAACGGCACACGCAGTTTGCCCGGCCCAACGGCTCCGGTGCGCTCTGCTACGAGCAGCTGTTCGGCACGGTTGGTTTCGACGGGATGTCGTCGCTGCTCTACCACGTTCACCGGCCCACGATGGTGCGCCACGTGCTCAACAGCGTTGACATAACGCCCAAACTGGCGGTCGAAAAAAACATGCTGGCCCGCAAACTGCTGGGCTTCAACGTAGAACCCGCCGAGAACGGTGATTTTCTCGACAGCCGAACCCCGCTGCTGGTCAACAGCGACCTGATTGTTGGGCTGGCCACCGGTTGCCAGTCGCTGACCGATTACTTCTACAAAAACGCTGATTCCGACGAGCTGCTGTTTGTGCATCGGGGATCGGGCAAACTCAGGACGCTGTTTGGTACCCTCCCGTTTGGCTACGGCGACTACTTAGTTATTCCGCGCGGCACGATTTACCAGATCGACTTCAACGACCCGCAAACGCGCTTGCTGTATGTGGAGTCGCACGCGCCCATTTATACGCCCAAACGGTACCGCAATCATTTTGGGCAACTGCTGGAGCACGCACCATTTTGCGAGCGCGACATCCGGCGGCCGCAGGACCTCGAAACCCACGACGAGACGGGCGATTTTATCATCAAAATCAAAAAACAGGGATCGCTGCATTCGCTGGTCTACGCCAGCCACCCGTTCGATGTGGTTGGCTGGGATGGCTACAACTACCCGTATGCGTTTAATATTCAGAACTTTGAACCCATTACGGGGCGGGTGCATCAACCGCCCACGGTACACCAGACATTCCAGACCGATACGTTCGTGGTTTGTTCGTTTGTACCCCGTTTGTACGATTACCATCCGCTGGCTATTCCGGCTCCCTATAACCATTCCAACATCGACTCCGACGAGGTGATTTATTACGTCGACGGTGATTTTATGTCGCGCAACGACATTGCACCGGGCCACATCACCCTGCATCCCGGCGGCATTCCCCACGGTCCGGCTCCGGGTGCCATGGAGCGGAGCATCGGCAAGAAAGAAACCGTCGAATATGCCGTTATGGTCGATACGTTTCGCCCGCTGATGCTGACCCAACAGGCCGTAGCCATTGACGACGGCTTGTATTATCAATCGTGGTTGAACCCATAAAAATCAACAAACAACATGGAAACATTGGAATTAGACCAACCCATCACAGCATCGGCGAAGGTCGATTTTCTGCCCCTCAACGGCACCGATTATGTTGAACTGTATGTGGGCAACGCCCGGCAGTCGGCGCATTATTTTCAGACGGCATTCGGGTTTCAGCCGCTGGCCCACGCGGGGCTGGCAACGGGGCTGCGCGACCGCGAATCCTACGTGCTGCAACAGGGCAAAATCCGGCTGGTGCTCACCTCGCCCCTGCACGGCAACACCGACCTTGGGCGGCACATCGATGCGCACGGCGATGGCGTTCGGGTGGTGGCTCTTTGGGTAGACGATGCCGCGCGTGCTTTTTCCGAGACCGTGAACCGGGGCGCAAAACCTTTTCTGGAGCCAACCCGCGAAGAAGACGGCATGGGCCACGTGGTGCGGTCGGGCATTCATACCTACGGTGAAACAGTCCATATTTTCGTGGAACGCCAAGCGTATAACGGTCTCTTTTTGCCCGGCTACCAGGCCTGGAACCCTGCCTACTGCCCGGCCGATGCAGGGCTGAAATACGTGGATCACTTGGTGGGCAACGTGGGCTGGAATGAGATGAACACCTGGATGGCGTTTTATGGCGATGTGATGGGTTTTCAGCAGCTCGTTTCGTTCGACGACAAAGACATCTCGACCGAATACACGGCCCTGATGAGCAAGGTGATGAGCAACGGCAACGGCCGCGTTAAGTTCCCGATCAACGAACCCGCCGAGGGCAAAAAAAAGTCGCAGATTGAGGAATACCTCGATTTTTATAGCGGGCCGGGCATTCAGCACATCGCCGTGGCAACCGACAATATTGTGGAAACGGTGGTGGCCCTGCGCGACCGGGGCGTTGAGTTTCTGACCGTACCCGAAGCTTATTACGACACGCTCCAAAGCCGTGTGGGACCCATCGACGAGGAAATTGCCATGTTGCAGTCGCTGGGGGTGCTGGTGGATCGGGACGAGGAAGGGTATTTGCTCCAGATTTTCACAAAGCCCGTTTGCCCCCGGCCAACGCTTTTCTTCGAGATCATCCAGCGCAAAGGGGCCAAATCGTTCGGGAAAGGCAATTTCAAAGCCCTCTTCGAAGCCATCGAGCGCGAACAGGCCCTGCGGGGCACTTTATAAAAAGCCATGACCCAGACCTATCAGCACTACACCGCCGACGAACAAGCAGTTTGGAAACTGCTCTTCGAGCGGCAGATGGCGCAATTGCCGGGCCGGGCAAGCCGGGCCTATCTGGACGGGATTGTGGCCACGGGTTTCCCCAACA
>JAYVAP010000123.1:0-3072 GCA_043750915.1 Spirosoma sp.
ATAAACGACCTCCGCCGTTACGTCGCCCGAGCCAGACCAGGCGTTATAGCCCGGTGTCAGACGCGGGTCGCTGGCGTATTTGTCTTCCTTAAAAATAAACTCCTTAATGTTCAGCGGCTGACGGACTGGCTCAACCAGCTCAACGGCAATGTTGCCTGGCCCTTTGGGTAGCAACACGTCGTGCGGGTAGATGTCGACTTGCCAGCCCGCCTTACGCATCGTTTCGGCGATGTAGTCGCGCACCTGTTCGTTTTCTTTAGAACCGGTAATGTGGGGAACGCTGCTGAGCCGTTCGAGGTGGTTTTTAAAAGCCGCCGACGACTGTTTTGTCTTAAACTCCGTTTCGAGTTTGGTTTGCGCGGCCTGGCGGGCGGGTATAAACCCGGTGAGGGTTGCCGCAGCACCACTGGCCGGAGTTGGCTGGGCCTGGGCGGTGGTCAGGCCGACAAATAAGCCAATGACCGTCAGGAAGGAATGGTTTTTCATGGTAAGTAGGTTGTGTTTGCCCAAATATCGGAATTTCCGGCCTGCAAGCTACAGTAGGTTTGGTATTTGCAGGTAGCCTGGCTGATTTGTTGAAAGATTGATACATGCAAATCAAAAACCACCTGAGTCACAGGAGAAAATTATTCCTCCTTACGTTGCTGTTCGCCGAAATTTATCCAGAACGTCGGTGAGCGGGTTATCGACTGGTTCAACAGCAACCCCGGCTCGCATAGCACCGCGCCTGTACCGGAACCCGACGGCGATCGCGCTGCCAACGGGGAAATAACCGGCATATCCGCAGTACACAAAAAGCGGCTTCCAGTAATTTGGAAGCCGCTTTTTTAAAAAAGCCGGTAAGAACGAAAACGCAAAAGCCCTCAGTTGGGCTTGACAAAAATGGCCGGGTCAACCGCCGAGTTGAAGGTAACCTTAGTCAGTTTGGCCGTAAGGGTGCCGGGCATACCGGGGGCCGTAATGTCGCTGCTGAAGGGAACCGAAATGCCTTCCACGACTTTGTAATCCGAATAATTGCCGGTTGTTTCAGCCTTCTGCCCCTGCATCTCAATCTGGCCTTTGAAGCCAAGCAACTGGTAAGTAGTGGCATCGACATAGTAGTTGAACAAGCCTTCAGGGCGGGTTACCTTCAGGTTATAAACGTCTTTGTCGTTCTTTTTTTCCTTGCCCACCAGCTCATACGGATATTTGTTGGCTTTGAGGTAAGCCAGTTGTAACATAGTGGGTTCGGTGGTGCTTTTGGCCAGCTTCATGGCATCGGCGGGCAAGTCCTGGGCCGCTTTGCCACCCGACATTGGATTAATTGTCCAGCCTTTCTCCCCATCAATGACGTTAGTAATCTGCTGGCCCATCACCGAGACATCGTTCCGCACCGATTTTCCCACTACGTAGGCCGATTTGGCCGAAATATTCATGCCCTGAACCGACATGGTTTGCTCGTACTGCATTGTTTTCAGGGCCGCAATTTTATCGGCACCGCCCAAGGCAGCCACGTGTTTGTCGACGATTTCGCTGGCTGTCTGGGCAAACGAAAACGCCGGTATTGCCAGCAGTGTTACGAGGGTAATGAGTTGTTTCTTCATAAAATGTTAGTCAGACATCTGTTTTAACCTTAACGAAACCAGTCAGAAAGACGGTACACATCGGGTCCAATTTTCGATGATCCAGTTTAAATAATGCCTGGAAAGGCTGGTTTAGCGGCCCGTGGGCTTGCAGGAATGGTCGGCGTTCGGTACCTTCATCCGCACAAACATCCTTCAACCTTTCCTGAATGCTAACCACTACCCGCGTCAAACTGTCTGCCATGATGTTCCTCCAGTTTTTTATATGGGGTGCCTGGTACGGTCAGATGAGCAAATACCTACTGACCCAACTCCACGCGTCCGGCGATCAGGTGGGCAATGCCTACGCAGCCTTTTCGCTGGCCATGATTGTGGCTCCGTTTTTTGTGGGTATGATTGCCGATCGCTATTTTGCCGCCCAAAAAGTGTTGGGGGTGCTCAACCTGCTGGGGGCCGTCGTGCTGTATTTTATTACCAAAAACACCAATCCTGATAATTTTTTTCCGCTGATTCTGGCTTACTGCATCACGTTTGCACCCACGCTTGCCCTCACTTCGTCCATTGCCCTGCAACAGATGACTACGCCCGAAAATCAATTTCCGGGCATCCGGGTGCTGGGCACTGTTTCCTGGATTGTGGTAACCAACATTGTCGGGTTCTACGGGTTTGGCGATCAGGTGACCATTTTTGAACTCGCTATGTACTCGGCCGTGGTGCTGGGCATATTCTCGTTTTTCCTGCCCGACACCCCCCCCAAAGCCACCACATCCACGTCGGTGGCCCAGATTATGGGGCTGGATGCGTTCCGGCTGTTTAAAGACCGGTCGTTTGCCATTTTCTTTCTGTCGTCGGTGCTCATTTGTATTCCACTTTCGTTCTACTACGCCCTGGCCAACCCCTCGCTGACCGATGCGGGCATGAAAAACGTGGAGAACAAAATGTCGCTGGGGCAGGCCTCGGAAGTAATTTTTATGCTGCTGATTCCGTTGGCCTACAGCCGGTTGGGGGTTAAGAAAATGCTCATTGTGGGGCTGCTGGCCTGGATTGCGCGGTTCGTGCTGTTTGGATACGGTAATGCCGGAGCCGCCGAGTGGATGTTCTACGCAGCCATCCTGCTGCACGGGGTCTGCTACGATTTTTTCTTTGTAACGGGCCAGATTTATACCGACAACAAAGCGGGCGAGAAAATAAAATCGTCGGCGCAGGGGCTTATTTCCCTGGCTACCTACGGCCTCGGCATGGGCATCGGCTCCAAACTGTCGGGTATCGTGCTCGACCAATATACCCAACCCAACGGCACCAAAGACTGGCTGGCCGTGTGGCTGGTGCCCGCCGGTATTGCCGCGCTGGTGCTGGTGGTGTTTGTGCTGTTGTTTACCGATAAAAAGAAAAGCCTACCAAACAAAGGCGAATTAGTGACGGGACCGCTGTAATATCTTCTTGAAACACGCAGGAACGGAGCCGGGCCGCCATTGAAAATTCACAGACAGCAAAGCCGTTTTCGTCTCCC
>JAYVAP010000124.1:0-3293 GCA_043750915.1 Spirosoma sp.
CCACCGGCCTGCCCGACCTAATTGTGATCGACGGGGGAAAAGGACAGCTCAGCGCAGCCTGCGATGCCCTGAAAGCCTTAAACCTCTACGGCCAGGTTCCCATTATTGGCATTGCCAAACGATTAGAAGAAATATACTTTCCCGAAGATAATCTGCCCCTTTACATCGATAAAAAATCGGAGTCGCTCAAACTTATCCAGCGCATCCGCGACGAAGCCCACCGGTTTGCCATCACTTACCACCGCGACAAACGCAGCCGCAACAGCCTCATCAGCGAACTCGAAAGTGTGGAAGGCGTTGGCAAAAAAACGGCGGCCAAACTATTAAAGCACTTTAAAGGCGTTAGCAAAATCCGCGAAGCCTCCTTCGACGAAGTAGCCGAATTGGTGGGCAAAGACCGGGCGGGTAAACTCAAACAGTATTTTGAGACGCTGGAGCCGTAGCGTTCAGTACTATATTTGACCAGAAACTATCCCCTTTTTCTGTGACTTATCCCGAATTTGAAGCCCGCTGGAAAATGGCGGGTGGTGCCGAACGAGCCAATTACGGCTTGTTTCTGCAGGACCTCTGCGATCTGATTGGCGTTTCCCGCCCTGATCCTACCACGGATAACCCCGCTCAGGATGCCTACGTGCTGGAACGCGCCGTTGAATTTAATGATGGTGCCAAACGCAGCACCGGCCGGATTGATCTCTATAAACGGGGCTGCTTTGTTCTGGAAACCAAGCAGGGCACCGATACACCCGATCAGCAGAAAAACGCCGAACGAAGTGAACTGGGACTTCCGCCCGAAAAACGGCGCAAGGGTCACGCCCTGCGCGGTACGGCCAAATGGGGACAAATGATGCAGGCCGCCCGGCAACAGGCACTGGGTTACGTTCGTGCCCTGCCGGCCAGCGAGCCGCGCCCTTTGTTTGTGCTGGTGGCCGATGTGGGCTACTGCATCGACGTGTACAGCAATTTTGCCGGCATTGGTGATTCGTTTGTTCCTTATCCCGACCAGACGCGCTACCGCCTGCCGCTGTCGGCATTGGCCAGCGAAAAGACCCAGGCCATGCTGCGGCAAATTTTCACCGACCCGCGCGAACTTGATCCCAGCCGCCGGGCCGCGCGTGTTACGCGGCAACTGGCAGGATACCTGGCAGGCGTGTCGGCCCAGCTCGAACGGGCAGGCCACAAGCCCGAACTGGTGGCGCAGTTTCTCATGCGCTGCCTGTTTACCATGTTTTCGGAAGATGTGGGCCTGATACCCAAAGAATCATTTACCGGGATGCTCCGGCAATATGCGCAACCCGATTTGCTGCAGTACCTGCCCGATGCGCTGCAAAACCTGTGGGAAAAGATGGATACGGGCGGATTCTCCTCCGAGCTAAAAACCCGCTTACTTCGCTTCAACGGTAAACTTTTTCACGATGCCAGGGCTTTACCGATCACAGCCGACCAGATGCAGCTGCTGCTGAAAGCGGCCGAATCGGATTGGACAACGGTTGAACCAGCCATCTTCGGTACGCTGCTGGAACGCGCCCTCGACCCGCGCGAACGGCATAGTCTGGGGGCACACTACACCCCGCGCCGGTATGTGGAGCGGTTGGTGCTGCCTACCGTGATTGAGCCGCTGCGCCGGGAATGGACCACCGCGCAGGCCGCTGCCGCCCGCCGGCTCGACGAAGGCAATGCCAGCGAAGCCCGCGCCGAACTCATGCGCTTTCTCAATCGGCTTACCTCCCTCAAAATTCTGGACCCGGCCTGCGGATCGGGTAATTTCCTGTACGTAACGCTCGAACACCTCAAACGCTTGGAGGGCGAAGTTTTGGCTGCCATTAACTCCTACGGCCAAACGGCCCTGCTCGATCTGAGCGGGGGCACCACCGTATCGCCCCGCCAGTTAATAGGGTTGGAGCTGAATCCGCGTGCGGCCTCCATTGCCGATGTGGTGCTCAAAATTGGCTATTTGCAATGGCACCTGCGCACTTATGGCGCTACCCAACTACGCGAACCCCTCCTCGACGAATACGAGAATATTCACCAGCAGGATGCCGTGTTGACGTATGAGAACGGTTTGACCAATGCCAGCCCGACAGCATGGCCAAAGGCTGACTTTATTATCGGCAATCCACCCTTTGTGGGGGATAAGGCCATGCGGGGCGCGCTGGGCGATGCATACGTTGAAGCATTACGAAAAACGTACAAAGGAATCGTGCCTGAATCGGCAGATCTGGTTATGTATTGGTGGGAGAAAGCCGCTGAAAAAGTACGTAACGGTGAGGCCGAAGCGTTTGGCTTCATTACCACCAACTCCATTACCCAGACCTTTAACCGCCGGATAATTCAACGGCATCTCAATGCTACTCCGCCCCTGTCCCTAACCTTTGCCATTCCCGACCATCCGTGGGTCGATAGTGCGCAGGGAGCATCCGTGCGGATTGCCATGAGTGTGGCACGGGCTGGCACCCAAACCGGCAAACTCACTATCGTATCCCGTGAAGCAGCTACCGATGAAGACGACGCCCACACGGTTGAACTGACAGAAATTGATGGGACAATAAATGCTGATTTTACGGTCGGGGCTGATACAGCAGGAACCGATACACTTAAAGCAAATACCAACATCAGCAGTAACGGTATGATGCTGGCGGGATCTGGCTTTATTGTGACCGAAGAACAGGCAAAAAAACTTGGCCTGGGTAGTAAGCCCGAACTTGATATTCGCATTCGCCCGTATCGCAACGGTAAAGACCTGACCGCTCGGTCGCGTGGCGTATTTCTGGTTGACTTATTCGGCCTGAGTGAATCACAGGTCATTGCAGAATTTCCCGAGTTATATCAACACGTTTTTACACACGTCAAGCCAGAACGCGATGTAAATAACCGGAAGAAATTAAAGGAAACTTGGTGGGAATTTGCAGAAACACGCAAAGGTTTACGGTCTGCCTTAAAAGGATTAAAACGATACATAGCTACCGCCGAAACTGCGAAGCATCGGATATTTCAGTTTTTAGATGCTGAAATTACACCCGATCACATGCTTGTCGTCTTGGCTTTATATGATGCTTTTCACTTAGGCGTTTTATCAAGTAATCCTCATTTAATCTGGTCGTCAGCAACAGGTGGCACTTTAGAAGATCGACCACGTTATAACAGTTCTCGTTGCTTCCAAACGTTTCCCTTTCCAGACGCTACTTCCACGCAACAGGCTCGCATCCGGGCGTTGGCCGAACAATTGGATGCTCACCGCAAACGGCAACAAGGCCAGCACGCCACGTTGACACTTACCGATCTGTATAACGTGGTGG
>JAYVAP010000125.1:0-11280 GCA_043750915.1 Spirosoma sp.
CATCATTCCGGGTGACTGCGTCAGAACTGTCTCGGAACTTAACGACCTTAGATTAGTCAGGAACCAGGCTTACCGCTAACTGACTAACACACACCAGAAAAATGAGTGGAAGAACGCTGGATTTATGGCTCAGCCGGGGGTATTACCGGATGCAGCAGGACGTTTTCACCTGCCGGTTCATCTGGTTCGACAACCGGGCCTGCCCCGTACACTGGCTGCGTATCGACCTGCGTCGGATTCAATATGGACCAAAACAGCGTCGACTGCTGCGATACAACGAGAAATTCCAGGTTGTAGTCAGGCCGTTTGCGCTGACTAATGAACTGGAAAACCTCTATGCCCGCTACCGGGCTGCCATTGACTTCGACGCGCCCGAATCCGTTGCGTCGTGTTTGCTGAACGGCACCCCCTACAATGCTTTTGAGACGTATGTGATCGAAATTCGGGACGAAAACGAGTTGATTGCCGCCGGTATTTTCGACAATGGTTTACAGAGCATTGCGGGCATTATGAATTTTTATCACCCCGACTACCGCAAACACAGCTTGGGCAAGTACCTGATGTTGCTGAAAATAAATTTTGCCCGCCAGCATCAAAAATTATACTACTACCCCGGCTACGTCGTCAGCCATTACCCTAAATTTGACTACAAGCTATTTCCCGACGAAGCGGCTACGGACATCTTCGACAGTCACCGCGCCAGCTGGCTTCTTTTCTCATGGGCAACCGTAACGGTGCTGACCGACGAAGCCAATGAGCCGTTGCTGTGATATGAAATACCCCCACCCATGCCGAAAATGAGAATCGAGACAATAAACGCCCAGAAATAAAGTTCTTTGTCATAGCCAAAAGGCCGCTTGTCGTCGGCAGGTTTCTGATTGCGCCGGATACCCAGCAGCAACAGCACTTCGTTCAGGGTATCGACCAGCGAGTGAGTCTCTTCTGAAATCATGGCTGAACTTCCGGTTGCACCGGCGGCCATGAATTTAGTGATGGCAATGGTCAGATTCGCTACTAAAGCACTGTAAATAGGCGTTTTGGCGGTAGCCATTGCGTTAGGCGGGTTGGTGGTATGCCAACGACGGGGCAGTTATAATTGTTTTTGCACGGGTCCTGCCCCTCACGACCGGCCTGCGTTCTCCGAAACATAGTAACCTTCGGGGCGAAATAGTGTTTATCTTCTAATCAACATCCTGCAAAACCAATGAAAATATCCAATCAAACAAGGGCCTTTTTGTGGAGTTTGGCCGGCATGGGTGCCTGGGCGGCCACGAAGTTGCTGCTGAACCAGAAACGAAAAATAGATTTTCGGCATAAAATCGTCCTCATCACCGGCGGCTCGCGCGGGCTGGGCCTGGAGCTGGCCCGCCAACTGGCGCAGGAAGAGGCTCATGTGGCCATCTGCGCCCGCGATTCGGCCGAACTCGACCGCGCCAAATCTGAACTCCAGTCATACGGCATCGAGGTGTTTGCCGGGGTCTGCGACATTACTGATAAAGCACAGGTAGAGCGGTTTGTAGAATCCGTTCGGCAGGCACTGGGTCCGGCGGATGTGCTCATCAACAACGCCGGCACCATCATGGTAACGCCCTATGAGCACGCTACCGAGACCGACTTTCGGGAGGCTATGGAGGTTAATTTCTGGGCGGCTGTTCACCTCATCAACGCCGTGCTGCCGCAGATGATGGCCCGCCGGGGCGGCAGAATCGTTAATATTGCCTCGTTTGGGGGTAAAGTGGCGTTGCCCCACCTGATGCCCTACTCAACCAGCAAGTTTGCCCTCGTTGGCTATTCGGAAGGGTTGCGGGCGGAGTTGCTCAAAAATAATATCTACGTCACCACCATCTGCCCCGGCCTGATTCGCACGGGAAGCCCGCGCAACGCAATTTTTAAGGGGCAGAACGAAAAGGAATATGCCTGGTTCAAAATCGGTGATTCGCTGCCCCTGTTCACCATCGCGTCGGGCGACTGTGCCCGCGAAATCATTGATGCCTGCCGTTATGGCGAAGCAGAACGCATTATTACCCTACCCGCTAAAGCAGGAGCGGCCCTGCAAAATGTGGCCCCTAACCTCATGGGTGAACTCATGGCGGTGGTGAATCAGGCCCTGCCCGCGCCCGGCGGCATTGGCGCGCAACGGGCTTTTGGCCGCAACAGTGAGACGGCGTTGTCCCGGTCTTTCCTGGCGGAACTGAGCGACCGGGCCGCTGAACAGAACAACGAAGAAATTCACTGAAGACCCCCAAACTTTTTTGCCGTGTTCACTGAACGCCCTGCCAACAATGACAAGTTTGCCAACGACCTACTTCGACGATGTGTACCGCGCCAGCGATGACCCCTGGGCGTTTGCCACCAGCCCCTACGAACGGGCAAAATACGACGCTACCCTGCTGGCCCTGCCCAACGAACGCTACACCAATGCTTTTGAAATCGGGTGTTCCATTGGGGTGCTCAGCGAGGGGCTGGCCAGCCGCTGCGACCGGCTGCTGGCGGTAGATGCCAGTGAATTGCCGCTCAAAGCGGCCCGGCAACGGCTGGCTTCCTATGCCCACGTGACGGTGGCCCAACGGAGCGTTCCCGATCAATTTCCCGACGGGCAGTTTGACCTGATACTCTTGTCGGAAGTGGGTTATTACCTGACGATGAGTGATTTAGAGCGGCTGCGGCAACGCATGATTGAGCAGACAAAGCCGGGCGGGCATTTGTTGCTGGTACACTGGACACCCGTGGTGCCCGATTACCCGCTCACCGGCGATCAGGTACACGAGCAGTTTATGGCCCTGTCCGGCTCCGCCCAACCCCTGACGCATCTGCTCAATCAGCGGGCGGAGACCTATCGGTTAGACTTGTTTGAGCGAAAATAAACGAAGCCCGTCCTGACAAGCCCGCGCAACATAAGTCAGGTGCGCAAAAAGGCCCGCAGTGCCTGAATGCTGGTGGTAATGGGAACGGGTTGCCAGTGAGTGGCCCACAAACCGGTGGTCATTTGCTCGTCTACGCTTTCCCACAACTGCCCGAAAAATCGGCTGTTATGCAGGTCACGCATCAGCCGGTCCGGGTCAATCATCAGGTCGGCGGCTATCGACTGCACCAAAGATTCATCTATTTGCTGATGTTGCCAGCAATGGCGCAGCTGTCGGCGGCTGCGCAGCCGCAGCATAACGGCTTCGGCAGGTTCGGCAAACTGGTTCTGATTGGTCTGGCCCAGGCCCGCCCAGTAGCGCAGCTGTTCCGAAAAGCCCACGGCCACCCGGCCCTGTGTGCGGGTAGAGGTAAACACTTTCACGTGTGGACTCTGGCGAACTTTGGCATCGGTCCGCAACAAAGCCCGGTAGAAGGCTTCGTCTTCGAGAAAAGGTTTTTCGGGCAGGCCGCCCGCCTGCCGATACATGTGGGAGGTAACGGCAATGCTGGCCCCGAAATGCTGAAAGTGGCGGGGCCAGGGATCGTGCGGCACGGGGTCCAGCACCGCTTCGGCCCGGGCAACCAACGTCCGGTAGAGCACGTCGCGCAGGTGATACAATCGCGTTTGGCTGCCGTCGGGCCGGGTCAGAATCCGCCCGCCAACGGCATCGTTTCCCCGGTCAATTTCGGTTTTAATATGATGCACCCAGCAATGGTCCACAACGGTGTCGCCATCGGTGGAGGCAATGATGCCAGTGCCCCGCTGGCTGCCGGTTAGCCGCCGGCAGGCTTCGTCCATCAGCAACCGCCGAACGGTGCCGATATTGGCTTTTGCAGCGGGCAATTGAATATTGGCAATGTGGAGCGAAAAATCCGGGTAACGCTGCTGATAGCGCAGTGCCACGGCGTAGGACTGGTCGGTGCAGTTATTGGTCAGCAACAACACTTCGTAGGTGGCCGGATTCAGGGCTTGCCCGCCCGGATGATGCTGGTTGCGCAGGGCATCGAGGGTTTGCACAAGATGGTGGGCTTCGTTGCGCACCGGCACCACCACGCTAACGGCAAGTGCGGCTGAGGGGGGCGTCATATCGAACAAATGCGGGCTGGCAATCGGGTGCGTTGGGGGTACGTCAGTATCGGTGTACATGCGGTTGTGCTGCGCCGGCAAGCTGATTTTTTTATGCACGGAGCAGTTACCAAATACAACCGGACGTATTAGTCGATTGTTGGCGTAACAGACACTATTTAGGCAAAATCACTGCAATGGCCTGTATTTGACGGTTAGCCCGAAACCCCTTGCCAATTAAACCGCGCGTTCACTACCGCGTATGCCGCCGTGCTGGCCATGGCCGCAAGTACCCCCACACCAATGCCCCCCAGCACATCGAGCGGATAATGCACGCCCACATAAATTCGGCTGTAGGAAATGATGGCCGCCCACCCAAAACCCCACCGCAGCCACGGGTGCCGCTGTCCCAGCAGGAGCCACAGGCTGGTGGCCAAAGCAAATGTGGTGGCAGCGTGAGACGATACAAAGCCGAACTGCCCGCCACAGTCCAGCACGGGATGAATCAGTTTTTGCAGGGCCGGTACATGGCAGGGGCGCGGACGGTGCAACAACGGTTTGAGCACGGACGATGCCAGCTGATCGGCCCCCGCTACCGAAGCGATGACCGTGAGCAGCAGTCCGATAGCCTGCTTTCGGTAGCGGTAAATAAGCCAGCCCACCAGAAGTGCATACCAGGCAAACCAATGGTTGCGCTCCGTCACCCAAACCATAAAGGGGTCGAGCCAGGGCAGGTGCTGGCCGTTGAGCCACACAAAAAAGCGGGTGTCGAGGGTATTTAGGTTGTCAATCATGGACAGATTAGGCAAGGCCAGACCCTTACGAAACCGTGCCACCATTCCAGACTTGGTTGCCGGGCGCAACCAGGGCCAGTTTGCCATCGCTGTCTTCGGCCATCAGAATCATCCCCTGCGATTCGTGGCCCATCATCCGGCGCGGGGCCAGGTTGGCCAGAAACGTCACCTGTTTGCCAATGAGGTCTTCCGGCGCAAAATGTTTAGCAATACCGCTCAGAATCTGCCGTCCGCCCATGCCGTCATCAACGGTTAGCTTGAGCAGTTTATCGCTTTTGGGAACCTGAGCGGCTTCGGTGATGGTGCCCACGCGGATGTCCATTTTAGCAAAATCGTCGTAGGTGATTTCGGGTTTCAGTTCGGGCAAGGTTTTAACCACCGGGCCCGACTCGTCTGCTTCATTCATGCTTTTGGTCGTCAGCAATTTAGCGATCTGAATATTGATTTCTTCGTCGTCAATTTTGGCAAAGAGCAGGGCACTTTCGCCCAGCGCGTGGCCGGCCGTGAGCAAATCGGCGCGGCCCGCATTCTGCCAGTCGAGCCGGTCCGTGATGTTAAGTTGGTCGAGTAATTTCTGCGCAGTGAAAGGCAAAAACGGCTCACAGACGATGGCTAAATTGGCCGAAATCTGTAGGGCTATATTCAGGATCGTATGGGTCCTGACGGGATCAGTTTTGCCCGTTTTCCACGGCTCGGTTTCGGCCAGGTACTTATTTCCCAATCGTGCCAGGTCCATCAAGTGGGCCAGTGCTTCCCTAAATTTGTAGTGGCCAATGGCTTGCCCGATGCGGTCGGGAAACAGGGCCAGTGCATCGAGCACCTGCCGGTCGTAGTCGGTCAGATCGCCCCGCAGGGGCACGTTATTGCTGCAGAACTTCTGGGTCAGCACCACTGCCCGGTTCACAAAATTACCGAAGATGCCCACCAGTTCGGCGTTGTTGCGCGTCTGAAAATCTTTCCAGGTGAACTCGCTGTCTTTGGTTTCGGGGGCATTGGCGGCCAGCACATAGCGCAGCACATCCTGCTTGCCGGGCATTTCCTGGAGGTACTCGTGCAGCCATACGGCCCAGTTGCGCGACGTACTGATTTTGTCGCCTTCGAGGTTCATAAACTCGTTGGCGGGCACATTGTCGGCCAGAATATAGCTGCCCTCGGCCATCAGCATGGCCGGAAAAATGATGCAGTGAAACACAATATTGTCTTTGCCAATAAAGTGAACCAGCTTGGTATGCTCATCGCGCCAGTAGCTCTCCCAGTCGCGGCCCTGTTCGGCGGCCCACTCTTTGGTCATCGAAATATAGCCGATGGGCGCGTCGAACCAAACGTACAGCACTTTTCCGTCGGCATTGGGCAGGGGAACCGGAATGCCCCAGTCGAGGTCGCGGGTCATGGCGCGGGGGCGCAGGCCTTCTTTCAGCCAGGACTGGCACTGCCCCATCACGTTGGTTTTCCACTCCGGGTGGGCGTTCACGTAGGTTTCAATGCCGGGCTGCATCCGGTCGAGGGGCAGAAACCAGTTTTTGGTAGCCCGCATCACCGGTTTGGAGCCAGACAGGGTAGAGTGGGGTTCAATGAGTTCAGTAGGGCTGAGGGCGGTGCCGCAGCGTTCGCACTGATCGCCGTAGGCATGGGGGTTGCCACAAACCGGGCACGTGCCCACAATGTAGCGGTCGGCCAGAAACTGACCGGCAACCTCATCGTAGTATTGTTCGGTCACCTCCTCCACAAAATCGCCTTTTTCGTAGAGGGTCTTAAAGAAATCCTGCGATGTCTGGTGGTGAATCGGTCGGGAAGTGCGCGAGTAAATATCGAACGAGATGCCGAAATCGCTGAACGCCTGTTTGATTTGCCCGTAATATTTGTCGACAACGGCCTGGGGCGTAATGCCTTCTTTTTTGGCTTTGATGGTAATGGGTACGCCGTGCTCGTCGGTGCCGCTGATGAAGGCAACATCCTTGCCCGTTGAGCGCAGGTAGCGTACGTAGATGTCGGCGGGCAGGTAGCAACCGGCCAGGTGACCGATGTGGATTGGCCCGTTGGCATAGATCAGGGCCGCCGTGACGGTATAGCGTTGGGGGTTTTCGAGAGCCATGGGGTAAGTTTGGGACTTTATGGCCGGGTGAATCTGCAATTTTCCCGGACCACGGCCCACTTTGTGCCCGCAAAATTAGCAATTCAGGCCCGAACCTCATTATGGTTACGGAATTGAACTGGCGAAACGACCCCGAATAAACACAACGCAGTTGACAGCTAACCCCGTTTTCATTACCGGTGCCACCGGCTTCGTCGGCTCGCACATTGCCCGGACCTACCTCAAAAACGGCCACCCCGTTTCGGTGCTGCACCGCGCTGGCAGCGGCCATGGCATGCTCGCCGACATTGCCGGTCAGCTTACCTGGCACGAGGGCGACATTCTCGATATTCCGTCGCTCGAAGCCGCCATTACCGGGGGCATCGATGTTATTCACGCGGCTGCAATCGTATCGTTTGTGCCGAAAGACCGCGACCGAATGCAAAAAATTAACGTCGAGGGAACGGCCAACGTCGTAAATGTCTGCCTGAAGGCGGGTGTCCGTAAGCTGGGCTACGTTAGCTCGGTGGCCTCGCTGGGGAAACCCCTGGCAAAAGGGGATGCGCCCAGCCAGCCCATCCTGATTACCGACAGCCAGACCTGGGAAGAGTCGCCCCTGAACACCAACTACGCCAAAACCAAGTACCACGCCGAGCTGGAAGTCTGGCGTGGCGTTGCCGAAGGGCTGAATGCCGTGCTGGTGAACCCAACAGTGGTGCTGGGCACGGGCGACTGGAGTCGCAGCAGCCTGCAACTTATCAAATACGTGCATGACCAGCGGCCGTTTTATACCGATGGCCTGGTCAGTTACGTCGATGTGCTCGACGTGGCCGACGCGTTGTATTGGTTCATGCAATCGGAGGTGACAGCCCGGCGGTTCATCCTCAGCGCGGGCACCATTCCCTACCGCAGTTTGTTGGAACAAATGGCGATGGCTCTGGGCAAACGCCCCCCCACCATTCGGGTGCCGCCCCTGCTCACGCGGGTGCTGTGGCCACTGGAAGCCGTGCGGTCGTGGCTCACGGGCAGCCCACCGCTCATCACCCGCGAAACAGCCCGGTCGGCCAGTTCGCAGTACCGGTTCGATGGTCATCCGGCGGAGCAGGTGGCTGATTTTCAGTACCGCCCGCTGGCACAGACGCTCCGGCGCGTGGCCAGTGCGTTTGACAATCCCCGAATCGGTGAATAAATTTTTGGGCATAGGCTTGGGCATTCGCTTTTTTAGGTTTACATTGAAGGGCCAAAGGATAAACCGCACCCTTGGCGCGGCCCCTATCCGTCCCCCCCACATTTTGTAGAGGTATTCGCATGGAGCAAGAGTTCGAGGAACGAGAAGGTGATATAAAAGAATCGATCCGGCGTTTTGAGCAGATGCTGGACCAGCAACAAAGTCAGTTTTTCGACCTGGATGTCTACGAGCAGATGGTTGAGCATTACCTCAGCCACGGTGATCTGGACAAGGCGCTGAAAGCCGCCGAAGCGGGTTTGGAGAACTTTCCGTATGCGCTGGAACTGACGCTCGACAAGGCCCAGATCATGGGTAATTTCCAGCGATTCGACGAGTCGCTGGCGTTGCTGGAACAGGCATCGCTGCCGAATCCCGGCGATCTCGACGTGTCGTTTATGCAAGGCTCCGTGCTGAACATGGCCGGTCGCTACGAGGAGTCGATTCAGGTGCTGAGCGAGTTGCTCGACCGCGCCGATGAGAAAGAAGACATTCTCTTTCAGCTGGGGCAGAGTTATCAGAACTGGGGTAAATACAGCGAGGCCATCACGCAATATAAACGGTCGATAGCCCTGAATATCAACAATGAAAACGCCCTGTATGAGTTGGCCTTTTGCTTAGATATTACGGGTGAGCTGGAAAACAGTTTATCCTATTACCAGCAATTGATCGACTCAGACCCCTATTCGTATAATGCGTGGTACAACATTGGCATCGCCTATAGTAAACTGGCCCGCTACGCCGAAGCCGCCGAGGCCTACGATTACGCCGTTATTATCAAAGACGATTATGCATCGGCGCATTTCAACCTCGGTAATACCTACATGAACCTGGCGTTGTTTGAAAAAGCCGAAGCCTGCTACCGCGAGACGCTGAAACACGAAGAAGCCACCGCCGATACCTACTGCCACCTCGGGGCCAGTCTGGAAAAGCAGGACCGGCTGCCCGAAGCCATCAAAGAATACCGGCAAGCCATTAAATTAGATGCCCTGTGGGACGAAGCCTGGTACGGTATCGGGGTGTGCCTGAGCGAGTCGGGCAAGTGGCCCGAAGCACTGCCGTTTCTGCAAAAAGCCATTAAACTCGATGCTGGCAATGGCGAGTACTACCTCGCCCTGGCCGAAACGGAGTACAAAATGGGCAACGTGCTGTCGAGTATCGAATCGTTTGAGAAAGCCGCCGAAGTAGATGCCGACAACCCGGATGTGTACCTGACGTGGTCGCTGGTGCCCTTCGATCAGGGCGATTTCTCGCGGGCCAACGACATTATTCAGATGGGTATCAACGACCTGCCCACCGAAGCCGATTTGTACTATCGATCCGTTGTGTATCTGATCTACGCCGGACAATACCGCGAATCGCTCATTCAGCTGGAAGCCGCGCTCTCGCTTGACTTCGATGAGCATGTGCAGCTTTTTGAGTTTTTCCCGGAACTGGAAAAGCAGAAAGCACTGTATAAAATCATTCAGCAGTACAAAAAAGAATAACGCCGGTCACCGGAAACCTCAAAAAAGGCCGCTATTCGTGAGAGTAGCGGCCTTTTTTTGCGCATAACTAAGGCGAATGGGTCACACTCGACAGACCGTCACTGCGGCCCTGAATCGGACCCGGATTTTGAGCGCCGACGGTTTTCCAGGTACACGAACACGTGCAGCGCGTGGTTGAACCGAAAAGTTTGCCGCTGCGCTGTATTATTCCGCAAAACCGAAAACTGGTTAAGGTAGCCAACTTCCAGCCGCATGTTTTCGCGCAGCCGTCGCCCCAGGGCTATGTATGTCCGGTTCTGGTCGAACCGCCGAACCGACTTCGACACCACCGCCATTGGTTCAATGCTCAGGTGCGCATACCAGCCCGAGGGCTTGCCCCCGATGGGTTTGATCCACCGGGCCATGCTCCGCAACCGGACGTTGAAGCGGTCGGCCAGCACCTGCTGCGACTCGCTGTCGGACAGAAAAACGTAGGCACTGGCAAGGGTGTCGGTGCGCGAGGGCCAGCGGAGTTCGGTACGAAAGCGGGTGATAAACTCGCCGTTACCAGCGGGTTTGGTGATCTGGAGTTGCGGAATTACCCGGATTTCCTGAAAAAACGTGGTCGGCTGAAAGGCGTTGGGGCGGCTCCAGGTCCACCACAAACCAATGGGCGAGAGCGACACCCGCACGGGAACCGAAAGCTGGTAGCTTACCCAGGGCCGAAATACCTGCTGGAGCGAGTAACGAAACAGGTTCAGATCGCCCCCATTGTTGTCGGCAGCCTGCCGTCGATACTGGTGGTCGAGCTGAAAACTCCATTTTCCAGACGTTTTGTATACTAAACCCACCTCCGACCAGAACACCGGCCGGTGGCGCACCACTTGGCGGTAGTCCTGAGCGGTGGCCGCCCGGATCGACAGCAGCAACAATATTAGCCGGACATAAACCATCAATGGTGGGTGCATTAAGAGACAGCCGTTTGTTTATTCATCAAATGACTTTCTTTATGCGCCTGCTTTTGCTTTTTCAAATCGTAGGTATGGGGCGGAAACATCAGCAGAATATCGTGTTCATCGAAGGCGGTTTTGACGGCTTTCAGGGCTTCGCTGAGGGCAGCGGGTGGCGTAGTGCGGGTCTGGTCGATCCAGAACCAGGCAAAGGCCTGAATGTTATCGAGCGTAAAATTCCGGTAATGCACGGCCACGGGCGGGTGGGTTTGCACAAACGGGAGTGCCTCAATAGCCTGCGTGGCAACCTGCTGCGCCCGGCCTAAATCGTCGGCGTAGGAGATGCCGTAACTCAGCTCGAGCCGTCGCTGGCCGCTGCGCGAATAGTTGATAACGGGTTTCTGAAATACGTCTTTGCTGGGAATTTCGATGGTTTGCCCCTGAAAGTTGTCCAGTACAATTGAGCGCAGTTTGATGTCGAGCACGCGGCCCGTGTAGCCGTTTGTTTCAACCATGTCGCCCACCTGAATGGGCCGGGCCAGGGCAATCATCGTTCCCGAAATAAAATTGGCCGTCAGGTCCTGAAAAGCAAAACCCACGGCCAGCGCAATAACACCCGCCCCGGCCAGCAGCGACGTAACCGCTTTGTCGAGGTGGAGCACGCTGAGGGCGATGAAAAAACCCACCGCCATCACCAGCACCCGCGCCACAGCTCCCGCCAGGTGAATGATGGAGCGGTTGCTGCTGAAACGGTCGAAGCCCCGCACCACCAGCCGACTCACCTGGCGCGACAGAAACGTGAAC
>JAYVAP010000126.1:0-5909 GCA_043750915.1 Spirosoma sp.
GGTAACACTCTAATGATCGCATATTTCTGTAAGAAGTGAATGAGCTCCAGTTTTGGAATTGAAATAGAGACAATAAAGGGGGAAAGCTTAATCGTACCAAGCTGGGGCTTATTTTAAAAATATACAGAAACACATATTCATATGGAAAATATTGATTTGAGTGATTATGAAGCATTTCGTCCGGAGTTTGACCTCTCTCCTCTGAACTTGCTAATGTTGAAGAACGTAGGCATTTCTGGTCAGGACATAAAATATGTATGCATGAATCCTCATACAAGGTGGGCTAATTTGGAAGGGTTTGCACCAAATCAGTGTTTCTTTAAACTCATTGGATTCAGCCGCTTGTCTTCTCGAATGCTTTTGGTAGCTTTGAGTTATCAAGACAATAAGATAACGGTTCATATAGTTGAAATAGCCAATGAAGACGACATCGAGCAAGACTACTGCGGTAAATAAAATCACTGGAAAAACCATTGACGAGATGTCCTGGAGTGAAATACGCAGAATAGCGAAGCCAATTAGTAGAGAAGAGGCCATAAAAAAGATGATAGCCTTTAAACAAGAAAAATAGAATACTTACTCCACCCCCACACACCCGAACCCTTCCGCATTATACCGCCCTACGCCTGCCAGTACGCCCACTGCCAACACCTCGGGGGGGCCGGTTAGGGCGAGGTCGAAGCCGTACCAGCCGCGTACTTTCGTTTCTTCGCGGGTGCCTTCCTTAATCGTCACTAAGCGCGACCGGGCTTTTTCGGGGACCGTCAGCAGTTGATACGAGAAATCGGCGAGGGCGGGCGGCTCCGCGTCGGGATGGACGCTCCGGTATTTATCGATCATGTTTTGCAATAGCAACGGCCCGAACAAAGCATCGGCCGGGTGCAGGTACTGATCCATGCCATCACCATCTTTTTCGGCCACCACCACCGGCGACAGCGTTCGTAGGGTGACACTATCGTTGGGAAGCACTACAGGAAGCATCTCCACGCGCTCAACAGTCAGGTTGGTGCGGTGTTGCCGGTTGGCCACCGTCAGCCGTTGATTCTGAAACAGCCCCGCCAAAAACGCTTCGGCAGCCCGGTCTACGTAGAAGCTTATGGTCCAGTCGATTACCGGTGAGGTCAGCACGAAGCAGCCTTCGCGGGGGCGCACCTCGTAGCCATGCATACGCAGGTCAGAGAAAGTGAAGAGCCGGAACGTCTTGTGCGAACCCGTTATCCCGTCGGTGCGGTAGCCGCGCTCGTGCAAAAACTGCGCATAGTCGGCATCGGCATTGGCCAGCAACCGATAAAGCGCACCCATCAGGGCGTAGGCATAATTGAACGGAATACGCTCAGGGCGTAACGACGGACCGGACGAGTCCGCCAATAAACGAAGTTGAAACTGCATAGGAGGAAGTAGAAACTAAAGGCAGACGAGTGGGCCGTTGTCTGCCAATGTCGTCCGGAAAACAGCCGCTTCAAAGTACACCAGAAAATATATTTGTAATATTATTCTTTTGCCTGTACAAAGGCAAGGCTTAGTCGGGACTACTTATTTAACGGTAACCAAATGCCCTATTTAGGTTCAATTATTTTTTTCGGACATTACATAAGACTGCTTTAGCCATAAATACGGTGGCGCATTGAATCAGAACATAAAGTTTTCTCCTGGTAGGAGTTGGCCCTGGCTAAGGGGGATTCAAGCGCGTTGGCAACGCTGCACTACGGGCACAGAAACGAAAAAAGTAGTGCTACAAAACGAGCCGTCAACCAGGAAAGGGCCCTAAATTCCCCAAAAAAGTGATAAAACTGTGGAGATCGTTCCGCAGCTTTTTGGCTAAAGTCTTGGTTGTTAGCCACTGGTCAGGTATCTTTGTTTTCAGGAAATTGTCCATTTTAAAGAGGTTGTTGCTTGTTAGTACCCATAAACAAACACGCCTTTGTTCATTACCTAACCAATGCTGTATGAGTTTAATTATCTCTATTATGTTGTTCTTCGGCGACATAAAATCAACTCCGATATTCTCTACTGGTCTTCAAAAGGGCAAAGCATCGTTCTACGCCAGAAAATTCACCGGTCGCCGGACGGCTTACGGCGAACGCGTCCGACCCGATGCCCTCGAAGGTGCCCACCGCCACCTGCCACTGAACACCTTGGTAGAAGTTACCAATCTGGTTAACAACCGCTCGGTAATTGTACGAATCAACGATCGGGGCCCGTATGCCAAAGGCCGCGTCATCGATCTGACCCACGCAGCCGCCCGGGCCCTGGGCATGATTTCGATGGGCGTTGCCAACGTATCGCTGCGGGTTGTGGGCAAAGGCCGCGCCCTTGCGCTGTCTCCCCTCACCCATTCATTCATTAGCCCGGACGTTAACCAGCCTCTGCTGCAACCCGCCCTATAAGGCTATTGCCTGCGAAAATGCGTCATTTTTGCCGGGCCATTGAACAGGTGTTTTTTATGGGTGTATATTTGGCAAAGTCCAAAACGTTATCAACGTTTACACCATGAAACAACCGCTGAATTTAGGCCAGGTCCGCGCCTATGGCAACGTCGAATTTTTGGCCCGTCAACTCGTCGAAGGCTTCATTACGGGGCTGCACAAATCGCCCTTCCACGGCTTCTCGGTCGAGTTTGCCGAGCACCGGCTATACAACACCGGCGAAACCACGCGGCACATCGACTGGAAAGTATTTGGCAAGACCGAGAAACTGTTCGTTAAACGCTACGAAGAGGAAACCAACCTGCGCTGCCACCTGCTCATCGACACCTCCTCGTCCATGTATTACCCGGAGGACAGCCATGGCAAAATAACGTTCAGTGTCATGGCCGCTGCCTGTTTGGCCTACATGCTCCAACGCCAGAAAGATGCCGTCAGCCTAACTACCTTCGCCGACCAGATAGAGCTGCAAACGCCCGTTAAATCAACCCCGTCGCACGTGCATAAGCTCTTCGCGCAGCTCGATCAGCTGATGATACAACCTAAGTCGCTCCGCAAAACGGCAGCCGCCGACGTGATTCATCAGGTGGCGGAGAAAATCAACAAACGGTCGTTAGTGGTGATTTTTAGCGATATGTTCGACAACTCGGACAACAGCGATGCCCTGTTTTCGGCTCTCCAGCACCTGCGTCATAATCTGCACGAGGTGCTGCTGTTTCACGTCATCGACAAAAAAACCGAAGAAGACTTTGCCTTCGGTGAGCGTCCCTACGAGTTCGTCGACCTCGAAACGGGCGAGAAAGTAAGGCTCCAGCCAGGGCAGGTGCGCGATAGCTATCAGCAGGCCGTGAAAACCTCTTTTCAGGCCCTGAAAATGCGTTGTGGCCAGTATAAAATCGACTTCATCGAGGCCGATATTGCCCAGGGTTTCGAGCAGATTCTGACGGCCTATTTAGTAAAACGAACGAAGATGCGGTAGCTGTTTGCCGGGTAGCATTAACCTGACTTGGGGGAAGTTTTGAGGGGGCGGGTAAATCTGCCCGCTTGAAACCAGCCCGGAAATCAGCTCACAGCTTACTGAAAATGGCCGCAGTAACCAAATGTTATTTTCATTCACGAAAGCGTGAGAGGAAAATCGAAAATTGTTTCATCGCAATATTGCAATGAATGGCAGATAAACTACCTTTGTGATGTGGGAGCAACAAAGACACAGGTTTTTACAGACGAGCAAAACCGTTTGGCCGAGCTGGCAAAGGCATTCGCACACCCGGCAAGGATTGCCATTTTACAACTGTTGGTAGCCCGTAAGGCGTGCGTATGTGGCGATTTAGTGGACGAGTTACCCTTAGCCCAACCAACCGTTTCCCAACACCTGAAGGAGTTAAAACGCATTGGCATCATTATGGGGGAGGTTGACCCGCCCCGCGTGTGTTACTGCATTAATCAAACCGTTTGGGAAGAAGCACAGCGCAGTTTCGGGAACCTGTTGGCCAGCTTTGTGTCAGCCAGTCCAAAAGAGTGCTGTTAACCACGATAGTGGACCTTTTTTTGCCCTTTTTCATCGTAATATTACAATAAAAAAACATGAACACCGCTGAACAACTTAAAGAAGCCGTACGCCAGAAGTACGGTGCGATTGCTCAAGAGTCTGAGGAGGCCACTGCCTGCAGTCGTGGCCCTACATCCTGTTGTGATTCGTCCATTACACCTAACGTGCCTGTCGTGATGGCCCAGGCGTACGACGCGTTGAAGGGCTACGTTACCGAAGCTGATTTAGGCTTAGGCTGTGGCCTGCCAACGCAGTTCGCGCAGATAAAGCCGGGTAATGTGGTGGTTGATTTGGGTTCAGGTGCCGGTAATGACTGCTTCGTTGCCCGTGCCGAGACCGGTGAGACGGGCCGCGTTATTGGTCTGGATATGACCCCGGCCATGATTGACCGTGCCCGACAGAACGCCAGGGCGTTAGGGTTCAGGAACGTAGAATTTGTTGACGGAGATATCGAAGATATGCCCCTGCCGGAAAACTTGGCCGATGTGGTGGTCAGTAACTGCGTAATGAACCTGGTACCGGATAAGCGGAAAGCGTTTTCCGAGACGTACCGGATTCTAAAACCCGGTGGTCATTTCAGCATTTCCGACATTGTTTTAAAAGGTGATTTACCCACTGGATTACAGCAAGACGCAGCATTATACGTGGGTTGTGTGTCGGGAGCCATCCCCAAACAGGATTATTTACAATTGGTGCAGGACGCTGGTTTTAAAAACATTACAGTGCAGAAAGAGCGGGAAATAACCCTACCGGACAACGTATTGCAAAACTACTTATCCCACACCGAAATCGCCGATTATCGCCAACAGGACAAGGGTATTTACAGCGTCACGGTTTACGCTGAGAAGCTCCCCGTTGAGCCAGAACACCCGGAATCGTAACGAACACAACGGGTGTCTCATGCTGTGACCCGGCGTGTTGCAACTAAATAACCAGGTCAGCCAATTGGCTGACCGCTCTCATCATGAATCCATCTATTGTTTCCCCTGTTGCCCGGCGTAACCTGTCGTTTTTAGACCGCTACCTAACCCTATGGATATTTTTGGCCATGCTGGTAGGGGTGGGCATTGGCTACTTTTTTCCGCAGTCCGGGCGGTTGATTAATCAATTTAATGCCGGCTCGACTAATGTACCTTTGGCCATCGGCTTAGTGCTGATGATGTACCCGCCACTGGCAAAAGTTCGTTACGGGGAGTTACCGAAGGTGTTCGCCAATACCAAAATTTTAGGGTTGTCGCTCCTGCAAAACTGGGTAATTGGCCCGCTGCTGATGTTCGGTTTAGCGGTCGTTTTTCTGCCCGATAAGCCCGAATATATGACCGGGCTTATCCTGATCGGCATAGCCCGGTGTATTGCAATGGTCATTGTCTGGAATGATTTGGCTAACGGAGACCGCTTGTATGCAGCCGGGTTAGTAGCCTTTAACAGCCTCTTCCAGGTGCTGTTTTATTCGGTCTATGCTTACGTATTTATTACGGTTTTGCCGCCCCTGTTTGGCCTGAAGGGGTACGCAGTTCATATTACCATTGGCCAGGTATCCCAAAGCGTTTTTATCTATTTGGGTGTTCCTTTTCTGTTGGGGTTATTCTCCCGCTTCATCCTTACCCGGTTATATGGTCATCAGTGGTACGAGGGGAAGTTTTTACCAGCTATTAGCCCTATTACGTTGATTGCCCTGCTATTTACGATTGTCCTGATGTTCAGTTTGAAGGGTCAGTTAATCGTTTCTATCCCCTTCGATGTGCTTCGGATAGCCTTACCGCTGACAATCTATTTTGCCATCATGTTCTTTTCAGCCTTTTATCTCTCCAAGCGGGCCGGAGCCGATTACGGTAAAGCCACGTCCCTGGCCTTCACAGCCGCAGGAAACAATTTTGAATTAGGAATTGCCGTAGCTGTCGCGGTATTCGGCATCAATTCCGGGGCCGCTTTTGCGG
>JAYVAP010000127.1:0-10369 GCA_043750915.1 Spirosoma sp.
GAGGCTTTGCTTCATGGGGAATTGGTATATTTGGAGCGTTAGACACTACAAATATCCAATTTCCTTTTAATTGTTGCTCTATTTTAGCAGGGTAGAGTAACAGTTTCCTAAATCTATACTCAATTTCACTTCAAAATGTAAGAACCATTACTAAAAATTTTAAAATTGAGGAAAGAAATAATTTTTACGGTAATGGAGGTATTGTAAGCACCTCAGCAGATTTGTACAAATTTGACCAAGCCTTGTATAATGGCACACTTATCGGTAAGCAAGAATTGGAAGAAGCATTTACACCAATGAAACTAAACAATGGAAAAACGGCAACATATCAATTAGATGAAAAAGAAGTTGCTTACGGGTTAGGTTGGGAAATATATACTGACGAAAAAAATGGTAAAGTTGTATTTCACGATGGTTCAATTACAGGACTAACCAGTATTTTAGTAAGGAATATTTCAAAGCAGCAAACTATAATACTTTTGGAAAACACAGGAACTAATGCTGTTTTTTCTGCTTCCAATGCAATTTTGAATATATTAAACCAACAACCTTACAAACCTGTTACGCAAAATTTTACAAGATTGTACGGAAGCACTTTAGTAAATAACGGTATATCAGAAGCAAATACATTGCTTACAAAATTTTTACAAAATTCCGAAAAATACAATGTAACGGAAAGGGAAATTAATAGGCTTGGTTATGAATTGTTGAGACAAAATAAAAAAACAGAAGCGGTTGAAACATTTAGCACCACAACAAAAATTTTCCCTAACAGTTGGAATGCCTTTGATAGTTATGGAGAGGCTTTGCTACTCACTAATCAAAAAGAAGAAGCAATTAAAATGTATCAAAAATCTTTACTGCTTAATCCAGACAATGAAAATGGTAAAAAAGTTCTTCAAAAGATTTCAAATAATTAGACACAGAAAGTGAGAATGGACTTCCGCTAACATGGGGTTTTGTGCAAGTGGGGCTTGACATTGTAGCAATCGGCAGTTCTGCATATCCGGGCATTGGTTAGGGCTTGACCAGCAACATTGGGCATTAGTTCTTATCTTCAATATTATATTTTCAATCATCAGCGGTTCCGGGCGGACGGAATTCTAAATCCCCACCTTCGCCAAGCCCTGTTCGTCAGTGGCAATTGTAAAAAAGCACCCATAACTTTGACAGCATAAAATAAATATAGAAATGACATCAAATAAATTTAACCGTGTAGGACAAATACTTTTCAGTATTTTATTTCTGACTTTCTGTACTCTCTCTAACATCTATGCTCAAAAGAAAGATAAAATACAAATTGTATTATTAGGTACTTTTCATTTAACACCATCAACTTCCGACGTATACAAAAACAAAAAGGTTGATTTGAATACACCAACAAAGCAAAAAGAAATCCAAGAAATAGTGAGTAAATTGGTTGCGTTTAACCCAAGCCAAATTTGTTTAGAGTACCCAATGGAATACCAATTAGAAATGGATAGCATTTATAATGCTTACAAAATGGGACGCTATAAACTTCGTGACAACGAAAGAGATTTGTTTGGATTTCAAGCCGTGAAAAAGTTAGGTATTAATACACCAACTTGTATCAATTATAGTTTTGGTAAGTTTAATGCCGACACAGTCAATAATTTTGCACTTAAAAACAATCAAACAAATATTTTGGAACTTTTACAAAATGCAGGCAGTAGTTTTACAAGTGAAATTGATAGTAATTTGACAAAATTATCCTTACGAAATTTTTTGATATATTGTAATTCGAAAGAAGCACTTCAAACTAATTTAGGACTTTACACAAAATATTTTACAATAATCGGAAAAGGCAAAAATTACGTTGGAGCTGATTTAGTTGCAGATTGGTACAGTACGAACATTCACATTTATACTAATATTTTGAGAATTATAAAACCGACTGATAAACGTATAGTCGTAATATTCGGACAAGGACATATTCCTATTTTGAAGCATTTATTTAGTAACAATTCTGATTTTGAGGTCATCGAAGTAAAGGATATTTTAAAATGAGAGTAACCTGAAAACAACTGCCACCAACACGGGGTTTTGCAATATTGGGGCGGACGGAATAACAATGAGCATTTGTAATTCTATGTGGCTTTTGTTCGGGCAGACGAGTTTCAATTTGGTTTTTTGTTGTTATCTTCATCAGCAGTTTTTCAATTGGGCTTCAGTTCCGGGCGGACGTTTTTCAAATTCCCCAACATCGCAAAGCCCTGTTCGTTAGCGGAAATTTAACAACTGATGTTACGCAGGGGATGCTCATCGAGATCAGAAAAAGCCTTTTGGGTAGGTTCTGAAGGCCCTTCCCGCATAGTTAGGCCGCATAGTGCGTAACATCAGTTACTTATTTTTGGCGTGACCCATCAATTCCCGTCAACAGAAAGGCGGCTCCCCTAATCCGGGAAGCCGCCTTTTTTTACGGGCGTAAAACCAATGCCTGTCAGGCAGCCATTCGCAGAGCCGGTTCACTCAGCTGGGTTTCGGGCTGTGGCTGCTGCAGCATCGGTGCAATCAGCGTATTCATCCGCTCACGCACAAAACTCTCCTGCAGGTAGGCCGGTAATTTAGCCACCAATTGCTGATAGGCATCCATACCCAGTGCCTTGGCAATGTAGGCTTCGTGAACGGCATTGACGTGCGAGACGATGTTGACCAAACTCTGGTGAAACAGTTTGACATCGATCTCTGAATCGACAAACCGTTCGATTTCGCGGTTTGTCGAGGAAATACGCAGGCGGCTCAGCATGTCGAAGTAGGTTGTATAACCAATTTGTCGGGCCAGTTGCTTGTATTGATCGACGCTGAATTTCTGTAAAATTTCGCCGGTTTTAGCACTGCGCAGGGCCGTTTTCGGATTGTTCTGAATGGCATTGCGCAAGGCTTTCACGCGCTGGTCGCGGGTGGTTTTGAGAAACTGCGCCAGTTCAGCCTGAGCCGCGCCCGCCCGCGAGGGCAGCATCAACTCCGTTTTGCCGACAACGCTGAAGTGCCTGGCCATGGGCAACCGCTGCACCCGGTAGCTGTTGAGCGGGCCAAGGGCGTAGTAACCGATGGATGCCGGATAATAGCCCCGCACCACCATGTTGCCAATCCGCTTGCGAATCACCTCTTCGTTGCTCACGTTCACGCCCTGCACCGACAAAAAAGCACGCGCACTGAATAATACACTGTAATAAGCCTGCGGAAAGGTCCAGTGCAGTGAGCTTTTCAAATATTGCTCATCATTCACAACGGGCGTAATCCGCAGCGCATACTCGGCACTCCAGCTGTTGAGCAGTAACTTCTCCAGCACCCGGCTGCTCTCGTCGGTAGCAAGACCATAAAACTGCTGAAAATTGGGGAACCTGGCCACATCAAACAGATCGTTCTGGTGCTGGATGTGATAGTCCATGGCAAAGAAATGATTCAGAAACACCTGTGCCGGAATGGATTTCCGCCAGGTCTCGTCGGACAGTACGCTGGCCACCGGAGCCGGTAAGGGCGTTGCCTGGGCGGTTGGGGAGTGCATCGAAACGTTGGTTGTCTGTGTCATACAATAGCAACAAAAACACCCCCTTCAGCGTTCATTTTTCGGTATTTTTTACAAGTACATAAACACTTGAATATCAATTATTTATCTATCCGTTTTACGCGTTATTTTTCAGTCTTTTTCAGGCCTTTTTTCAGGGTGGTTTCTGCGTAGCTTCGGGGTGATTTTTTGCGACCCGGCAGTACTATTTTCTCTCTTTTCCCGTTCTCTGAAAACCATGATCTGGATACACTATGTATTGATTGCGGGGAGCCTGGCGTTAATAGCGGTCCCTGCCACACGCACCCCCACGCAGGCGCAAAACCGGCCCACCCCCGCCCGGGTTGCCACCAGCCCGCCCGCTGCCAAAACGGGGCTGGCTGCGCTGGAAGGATCCGTGCTGGATGCCAAAACCCGAATACCCGTGGCCGGTGCCGTTGTGCGCATAAAAAATGCAGCGGGTGTCGTGAAAACCCAGCAAACGGTTAATGCCGACGGCTTGTTTACGCTCACCCTCGACCCCCGGCAACCGTATGTCATGACCACAACGGCCCCCGGCTACGAACCCCACGACAAGCCACTCAACTATACATCGTCGCACGCCGAACGGCTACAGCTGCAACCAATCGAGTTATACCGCACCGGTACCAAGCCCCCGCAGCACCAGAATGCAACCAGCATCGAGAGCAACCCTCCAGCAGTGACGGCCGCGCCGACATCGGCTACGTCGGCGGTGGCTATAACAACGCCACCCGTGGCTACTGTTCAGGCTTCGGCGGGGCAAGCCTCGGCGGGTGTTGCTCCCACCCCACCCGCCCCGCGCCTGACACCCCCAAAAACGCTCGATGCTAAAGTAGTTTATGCGCCCCCGCTGGTGGTGTCCCCTACCGGCACCGCCACGCAAATGCGGGCCATCCAGTTTGTGCAGAGCAAAGCCGAGTTGCTGCCCAACGCACAACCCGCGCTGGAGCAGCTGGCCACGTTTTTGAAAGACAACCCCACCACCGAGATTGAGCTGGGCGGCCACACCGACAATCAGGGCGATTTTGACGAAAACATCCGGCTGTCGAAAGAGCGGGTAGATGTGGTAAAAGCATATTTGGTAGCCAACGGCATTGCCGCCAGCCGCATTACCACGCGCGGCTACGGCCCCACTCGCTCCATCGGCAGCAACAACGCCGAAAGCACCCGCCAGCTAAACCGGCGGGTAGAAATGACGGTGCTTAAACAATAAACGGACCGTTTTGCTTACCTGCTGCGCAAAATCATCTCTGCCACTTCCCGGCCCGTTTGCATGGCTGCGTTGAGCGACGGGTAGGCTGTTTGATCGCCACACTGATAGAGCGATTCGCTTAATTTCAGGCGTTGAAAACCGCTTGCTTCACCGGTGCCGCTGCGGGGCGGCTCATAGCTGGGTAATGCCTGCGGAAGGTGATAAGTGCGCAGGTGTCGCCAGGTGCTAACATCGGGTCCAAACCAATCGGTTAGTTCCAGCCGGATACGGGCGGCCAGCGCGGCTTCATCCACCCTGTCCAATCCCTGCGTGCTAACCGAAATTAAGGTCTGCAACCCGTCGTCGGGGTTGGCGGGCGCGTAATCGGGTGCCACGTCGCTGATGACGGCGAGGTTGTGGACCGCCGAACTCCGCTGCGCGTTGAGCATGAGCAGTTTCCCGGCCCTTATGGCATCGTCGCCGGGGCTGCGGGGAGCCGCAAAATACGTGCAGGTCGTGTGATTGAACAACCGAGTGTCCGGACTGGAGGGTCCCGGACTGGACGGTCCCGGACTGGAGGGTCCCAACAACACCGCAGCCTGCGCGGCATCGACCGCCAGCACCACGGCCCGACCCGTGATTGTTTCACTCGCATCGAGCGTAACCGTGTTGCCATCGATGCGCCGAACCCGTGTTTTCAGCCGAATTTGTTCGGGCAACAGCCGCGCTGCCAATTGCGCCGGAATGGCTCCGATGCCCTGCGCCGGGAGGGCTGCATCACCCGCAAAAAACATCCTGAAGCAAAACTCAAAAAAATTACTCGATGTGGTGAGGGTATCTTCAAGAAAAACACCGCCGAAGAACGGCCGGAAAAATCGCGCGATCATCCCGTCTGAGAAGCCCATTTTTTGCAGCATGGCCAGTGTAGTGGTGGGCGTTTGCCGGAACAGTTCATCTATGGATAAGGCCTGCGTTTGGCGCATCAACTCAAAAATACGGACTTTATCCAGCAGCGTACCAATGGGCGAGATCAGCGTCTGAAACACCGAAAATGGCTCCTGAAAGGGATTCAACAGGGTCATCCAGCGGGCGGGCGCATGGGGCTGCTGATCCCGGATAAGGGCGCCCGACCGAAACCGCTGCAGATCGAGCGCGTCGTAGTTGAGCAGCCGCTGGGCTTCGGGGTAGGCTGTCAGCAGGATTTGAAACCCCCGGTCGAGCCGAAAGCCATCGACAAGATCAGTTCTGACGCGCCCACCCACGCCGTCGGCAGCATCGAGCAACAGGGCATCGATGCCTGCCTGTTTGAGGTAAACGGCGCAGGTCAGGCCCGCCATACCAGCCCCAACAATGAGCACCGGCGAATCGGTAGAGGACATACAAAGGCGTTTAAAGGCATAACCAAAAGACAAAGGTATGACCTGCGTTGGTCGACTAACCGCCAATGGGCAAATTGTCTGGTACTATTTCCATAAAAATTGACTTAAATTGAGATAACAATAATTTAATATGCTGATTATCAACAGCTATAAAAACAATTATTTTGCTTTTTATGGTGAATTGTTAATTTTGCCACAGTTGATTGTGTTCTGTCCGTATGAACCTGCTGGTTGTCGACAACTTCGATTCGTTTACCCACATGCTCGTGGATTATCTGCGGCAGGCGGGCGCGCAGTGCCGGGTGGTCCGCAACAACGAACCAATGGCGCATTTTATCGACGAGTCGGTCGATGGCGTGGTGCTGTCGCCGGGTCCGGGAACGCCCCGGCAGGCCGGGCGGCTGTTAGACATTGTTGCCCACTATCACCGGCGGGTGCCCATGCTGGGTGTCTGTTTGGGGCACCAGGCATTGGGTGAGTTTTTTGGTGCCCGTCTGGTACCGGCCGCCCGCCCCATGCACGGTAAAGTGTCGGCGATTCGGGTGCTGGCCCATGATGCGCTGTTGCATAACCTCCCGGCGCGGTTTGCCGTAACGCGCTACCATTCGCTGCTGCTGAGCGGGCTGCCTGCCGATCTGGTGGTCACTGCCGTCACGGACAGCAGCGAGCTAATGGCCATGCGCCACCAGACGCTGCCGCTGTGGGGGGTGCAGTTTCATCCGGAGGCCGCCCTAACCCAGCACGGCCTGCAACTGCTGACGAACTGGGTCGATTTTGTGAACCAAACTAAACGAACTACGCAGTTGCCTACTGCACCTTTAACCGGTAAATGCGCATGAACTATCACATTCGGGAGGAAGCAGGTTTCCGCTACGTAGACGAAGGCCAGGGCGATGTTTTATTGTTGCTGCACGGCTTATTTGGCGCACTCAGCAACTGGGATAGCGTTATCGAAACATTTTCGAACCGCTACCGGGTCGTTATTCCCTTACTTCCGATTTACGAAATGCCCCTGCGGCAGGCCAGCTTAGAAGGATTGCTGGGGTATGTGCAAAAATTTGTCGACCAGCAATCATTACAGGACATGACCTTGCTGGGCAACTCGCTGGGCGGTCACCTGGCCCTGCTGTATACCTTCAAAAACCCCCGTCAGGTTCGGCGGTTGGTGCTCACGGGCAGCTCGGGGCTGTTTGAAAACGGAATGGGCGGGTCGTTTCCCCGACGCGGCAGCTACGATTACATTGCCGACCGGGTGGCCTACACCTTCTACGACCCGAAAGTGGCTTCTAAAGAACTCATCGACGAAGTATTTGGCATTACCAGCAGCATTCCCAAGTGCATGAGCATTGTGGGCATTGCCAAATCGGCCCAGCGCAACAACGTAGCCAAAGAACTGCACCAGATTCAGGTCCCCACGCTGCTGGTGTGGGGCCTCAACGACACGATCACCCCCGCCGAAGTGGGCTACGAATTTAACCGGCTCATTGCCCGCTCGGAGCTGTATTTTATCGACAAATGCTGCCACGCGCCCATGATGGAATGCCCCGACCGGTTCAACGAACTGCTCGAGAACTGGCTTGTCAGGCACCCCATGGGCGAGTTGGTCAGTTGACGCAGGCAGCCAGTCGGGTGCGGGTGGGTTATCCACCAGCCGACAAAGGTTGACGGGCGTTGCAAACTTTGTCGGAAATTTCGTAGTTTTCTGGCCAACAGGTTTTATTTAACCCAAGCGTGTATGCTGGCTTCTGAACTCATTGACCCCATGATTCCGTCCCTGAAACCAACCGATTCGGTGGGGCAGGCATTAGACTGGATGCAGGAGCACCGCATTGGGCAACTCGTGCTCGCCGATCAGGACGACTACTGGGGGATGCTAAGCGAAGAATTGCTGATGGACGTTTCTGATAACGACCAGCCCCTGAGCGAGGTAATGCGCCTGTTTGAGGAAACGTTTGTCTACGAAAACCAGCATCTATACGAAATCATTGGCCTGATTCTGCAAAACCGGATGGAGGTGACGGCCGTGCTCGACGAAAACCGTGCCTTCTGCGGCACCATCTCCACGGGCGAACTGCTCAAACAGTTTGCCCGCGAATTGGGCGTTCAGGAAACGGGAGCCATCCTGATACTAACCCTCAACGAACGCGACTATTCGCTGGCCGAACTCAGCCGACTCATCGAATCGAACGGGGTCAAAATCATCAGCAGTTACTTCTCCAGCGCGGCCTACGGTATGCCCGACCGGTCGAGGCTGACGCTGAAACTCAACCGCCGGGATATCACCCCGGTGATCTCAACGCTCGAACGCTTTGGCTACCATATCGAAGCCGCCTTTGCCAATGCCCCCGTCGAAAGCCTCGATCAGGAACGACTTGATTCGCTGATGCGGTTTTTGAATACCTGATGGCGGCAACGCGTTACAAAACTACGTCTGTTTTTTTATGAGAATAGCCATTCATGGGCGCAACTTTCCCGAATCGGCCCGGCCCTATATCCAGTCCATGTTTGAGGAACTGGCCAAACGAGAGACTGAAATTGTTATTTCTGAAGGCTACCGTGATTTTTTGGACAAGGCGGGAGTAACACATTATAGCACAGTCACTTACAGCACAGCTACGGGTGTGTCCGATGTCGATTTCATCTTTAGCTTAGGGGGCGATGGCACCCTGCTCGATGCCGTTACGCACGGCAGCCCCCGGCTTATTCCCATCATCGGCATCAACATTGGCCGGCTGGGGTTTCTGGCAACGGTGGCCCCGCCGTCTATCCGGCTCATGATCGATGCACTTTTTAACGGGCAGTTCAGCATCGACGAGCGCACGCTGGTGGGGGTTCGGTCTAATCAGGACATCTTTGGCGAGCTCTCTTTCGGGCTGAACGATTTCACCATCACGCGCACCCAAACCTCGTCGATGATTACGGTACACGCTTACCTCGACGGCGAATTTTTGAACTCCTACTGGGCCGACGGGCTGATTATTTCGACCCCTTCCGGCTCCACGGGCTACTCGCTCAGCTGTGGCGGGCCGGTGTTGCTGCCCCAGACCAATAACTTCATTATCACGCCCATTAGCCCCCATAACCTCAATGTGCGGCCCATGGTGGTGATGGACACCTGCCAGCTGGCCTTTGAGGTGGAGAGCCGCAGCGGCAATTTTCTGGCTGCCCTCGACTCCCGTTCCTTCACCGTTGAAACATCCGTTCGCATCAGCGTGCAGAAAGAAGCCTTCAAAGCGCGGTTGGTGAAACTCAACGACGACAATTTCCTGAACACCCTCCGCAGCAAACTTAACTGGGGCTGGGACATTCGGAACTGACAACGGGAATCGATTCGCCAGCGTAAGAAGTATAATTTTCCGGTCGCGATGCCAATAAAAAGCCGGTTTTGGCCGTTTCCGAAGTGGGTTAGTCTTCAAGCTGACCCTGGTTGATTTAGCACCTATATCTCTTATATGAAAAAATACCAGTCTCTGCTGACGGGCCTGGCAGTGGTCTTGATGTTAACAGGCCACGCCACGATGAGTTCGGCGCAACGACGACCCAATACCAAATTCCTCCCCTATTCGTCGGTGATGTTTGGGGTGGGTTCGTCGCATTATTATGGCGACCTGGCGGGCTATAAACAAGCCCTCAAAGCCACCTACATCATGCCCCGCTGGAACGTGGGTTTGGGCTATACCCGGCAGTTTACGCCCCATTTTGCGGCCCGCGCCATGTTTACCTGGGCCAGAATTGCGGGTGACGACTATACCTTCAATAAAAATAATTTAGACAAAAATCTGGCTCAGTTTACCAGAAACCTGCACTTCCGTAACGACCTGAAAGAATTCTCGCTGACGGGTATGTATAATTTTGTGGCCGACGGCCGCGATGCCAAGGTCCGGGCCAAATTTACGCCCTATTTGTTTGGTGGAGTAGCCCTGGTGGCCCACAGCCCCGAAGCCCGCACCCCCGCCGTTGCGGAAGAAGCAGCACCTTATGCCACCCGAAAATGGGTGAAACTGCAACCGCTGCATACCGAAGGACAGGGGCAACCCGACCGCGAAAAGCCCTACTCGCTCATAACGGTGGCTATTCCGGTGGGGGTTGGTGCCCGTTACATGATCAACGAGTCGTTTACGGTGGGTGTCGAAATTGGCTATCGCTATACCTTTACAGACTATCTCGACGACGTAAGTGGCAATGGCTACGGCGACCCCGCCCTGCGCGAAGGACTGACCGACGTAATGGCCGACCGGCGCACGCAAA
>JAYVAP010000128.1:0-12496 GCA_043750915.1 Spirosoma sp.
CCGCCTGACCCTGCGGGCATCGGCGGGGCGGGGCTTTCGGGTGCCCAACCTGCTGGCCGAGAACTTCGGGTATTTTGTGAGCTCAAGGGTTATCATCAACGAAGCGCAGCTGCGGCCCGAACGGTCGTGGAATTATGGCGCAAGCCTAACCAATGACTTCACGCTGTTTGGCAAAAAAGCATCGATCCTGCTCGATTATCACCGCACCGATTTTCAGGAGCAGCTTTTTGTGGACATCGAGCATCCCCGAGAAATTCACTTTCATAACCTGTATGGCAAATCGTTTGCCAACAGTTTTCAGGCCGAGCTGAACTACCAGCCCATCCGTCGGCTGGAAGTCAAAGCGGCCTACCGGCTTTTTGATGTGCGCCAGAGCATGAGCGTACCCTCGGAAGATACGCTGCTGCTGCCCCGCATGATGATTGCCCGCCACCGGCTGCTGCTGAACGTGGGTTATGCACTGCCCTTCGACAAGTGGAAATTCGACGCGACGCTGCAATGGAACGGGCCACGGCGCATTCCGTACCTGCGCACCGGGGCTGGCTCCGACTATGCCACCGTTCCGCAGGAATACGCCCCCGGTTTTTATAACCTGAACGCGCAGGTGAGCCGGGCATTCAGGAGTGGCTGGGAGGTGTATCTGGGGGGCGAAAACCTCACCGGATTCCGGCAGGCTAACCCAATTGTAGCGGCCAGCGATCCCTTCGGGCAAAATTTCGATGCCGGCTCGCGGGTGTGGGGACCCATTACGGGGCGGATGGTATATGTTGGTTTTCGCTTTAAACCGGTTCGCTGATGATGACGATTATAATTAAAAACATGGTCTGCGACCGCTGCAAACAGGCCGTGCGCCAGCAACTCGAATCCCTCGGACTGACGCTGAACCGGGTCGAGCTGGGCGAAGTCGACGTAGATTTCCTGCCCCCATCGGTCACGCCCGACAACATTCGGCGGGTGTTGCAGGCGGGCGGGTTCGACCTGGTCGATGACCGGAAACAGTCATTAGTAGCTCACATGAAAGTGCTGCTCATTAACGAGGTGCAGCATCTGAAAGGCGAGCGGCTGCCAACCGAAAATTACTCGACCTTTCTGGAGCGAAAATTAGGCTATGAATACGCGTATCTGAGCGGATTGTTTTCGGCTATCGAAAGCCAGACGGTAGAGAAATACATCATTGCCCTGAAAATAGAAAAGGTCAAAGAATGGCTGCACTACAATGAGCTGACGCTGACAGAAATGGCCTGGCGACTGAGTTACAGCAGTGTTCAGCATTTGTCTCACCAGTTCAGGCAGGTGACGGGCCAAACGCCGGGGCAGTTCAAAAAAGCGGCAATAACGGCCCGCCGAACGCTGGATTCGATCTAAATGTACCGGAAACTGCACAACCCATCCGGAATTTTGTAAAAACGAAACGGTCACCGGGCAGTTAGTCTATCAGGCCAACGATGGTCTGTTTAATACACAACGATTATGGATATGACTAACCAGCACCACAACCACGCCAATACCTGCTTCGCCTGCGCCGAAGCCTGCGAACGCTGCGCCACGGCCTGCCTGGAAATGGGCGATGCCGACAGCAAAGGCCATGACATGACCGCCTGCGTGAAACTTTGCCGCGACTGCGCCGATATCTGTACGCTCTGTGGGCGGCTCGAAGCGCGTGGCTCGCAGTTTATGGAGCCATTCATGCAGTTGTGTGCTGACGTGTGTGATGCCTGTGCGACGGAGTGCGAAAAACACGCTGATCATATGGCGCACTGCAAAGCCTGTGCCCAAGCCTGCCGCCAGTGTGCCGACGAATGCCGCCGGATGTCGGCAAATGCCTAAGGATTTGGCAGCCAATACGGTGCTCCAGATCAACAGCGCAACACTGGGTATGAACTACCGGATTGCGCGGCAACACAACACCGATTTAGTGCTGGGTGCGCAGGTTACGGGCAGGTTTACCTACGTCTGTCGCCCAGCCTGATCAGCATGAAGGGGCACCATTAGGCAGGAATTTTCGTTACCAATCAACCATAAATCCCGTACAACTATGCTGCGTACCCTGTTTTTCACCACCCTGACTGCCCTGTTGCTGCTGGGTAATGGTTTTGCCGGGGCTTCTGTCCGCGACGACAAAGAGAAGGAAGTGAAATTTAAAACCTCCGCCATTTGCGGTATGTGCAAAGCCCGCATCGAGCGGAATCTGGGCTTCGAGAAGGGCGTTAAAGAAGCGTCGCTCGACGTGCCGTCGAAGGTGGTGACCATCAAATACAACCCTAAAAAGACCGACGTTGCCAAACTGAAAGCCAACATCAGCAAAACCGGCTACGATGCCGAAGAAGTTGTGGCCGACGAAGCGGGCTACGCCAGGCTTCCTGCGTGCTGCAAAAAAACCAGTACGATGATGGATCACCAATAAAGCGGTGCCTTGTGTTTGCTGGCAATAATATTCTGTTAACCCGTTAGTTACTCGTCAACAATGTCTACCCGTTTGTTTGTCCCTCTGTTGACTGTTTGTGTCTGTTTATGTCTGACCATTGGTTGTCAGCAACGCCCGGCGGGCACATCCGACACGGCCAAAGACACCCGCCCGGCCAAATTACCGACCCTGCAACCCGGCGAAGCCGTGGCAACCCTGGCGGGCGGGTGCTTCTGGTGCGTGGAGGCCGAACTGGAGTTGCTCAAGGGCGTTCGGGAGGTTGTGTCGGGCTACGCGGGCGGCACCGTCGACCAGCCGACCTATGAGCAGGTAGGCAGCGGCCAGACCGGCCACACCGAAGCCGTGCAGGTTTATTATGACCCCAAAGTAATTTCGTTCGATACGTTGCTAACGGCGTTTTTTGCGGGCCACGACCCCACTACCCTCAACCGGCAAGGCCCCGATGTTGGCACGCAATACCGCTCGGTGGCATTTTACCGCACAGCCGTCGAGAAGGCCGCCATCGACGCGGCCATTGACCGCGAAAACAGGTCGGGCCACCACAGCCGCCCGGTTGTGACGCAGGTGGAGACATTACAGACGTTTTTCCCCGCCGAAGTATACCACCAGCAATACTACCAGAACCACCCCGACGAGCTTTATGTCCGTAACATCTCGGTTCCTAAAGTCGAAAAGTTCCGGGAGAAGATGGCGGCCTGGCTGCGGTAAGGGCATTGGTTCAACTATTGGAGAACGGCGTGAAACACAATCGTAACGGAGTTAGTTATTTGCTCTGTTCGTCACGTGTTTTACGCCGTTCCTGTTGCGTTCAGGTTTTTGACCGCTTCTGAAAACCGTCATTCTCTACGGCAATTTGTCAGGCTCCGCAACCGTTCGGCAAAAATGACTGTTGCGCGTTTGGCGCGAACCTCGTAACATTGTCTGGTCTTTTACCAACAACGCCTGCCCATGCCTGAGCCTGATCAATCCCTTGGCCGCAAAATTCTGGGTTTTTTCATCAAAGAAACCGAAACCGGAACCGTATCGGTGGGCACACCACCGGCAAACCCGCCTTTGCCTGCTGTGCCCCGCCCATCCGTGAGCAGTGCTGCACCCGTTGCCGTGGCCAGCCCCGTTGCCGGAACCATAGACCCCAAGTTTGCCCAGCATTTTGCCGACGTGCTGGCTAAAAATAACGTTGCCGGACCGGATTATTTCGAGTTTCGCGAAACGCTGCGGAGCCTGAGCGACCTCGGCCTGACCGAAGAAAAGCAGTTTCAGGCGGCCTGGGCCAGTTTTAAAGCACTCGCCGGTACCGCCGACGTATCGGCAATTGTAAACACGGCCAATCAATACGTGGCCGCTTTGGGTAAGGACCGCGACGCGTTCGGCAAAAGCGTTGAAGCCGCCGTTGGCGAGCGGGTGGGCGGCTTGCAAAACGAGCAGAAACGCCTGCAAACCGAAAACGAATCCCTGGCCAAACAGCTGCTGGCCATTCAGCAACAGATAGACACAAACACCAGCCGACTGACGACTATTGGCGGTGAGATAACGGAGCAAAGCGCGAAGATTACGCAGAACCGCCAGAATTACGACACCACCTTTGCCCACTTCACCAACCAGATCAACGGCGACATTGCCAAAATTACGCAATACCTCAAATAAAGCGTGGGTGGTTCATGCCACCGTTTTCGCCTGACCAATAACTGCATAAACCAAAAAACATAACCCATGGCTACTCCTGATTTTTCCCAGCTTGGCGGCAGCACCGACGTTGAAAAGCGTTCGTTCTGGAGCCGCCCCGAGGGCATACTCGGCATGATTGCGCTGGCCGGCGTGGCCGGTTTAGGGCTGGTCTATTTCAACCGCATTATCGAGTTTCTAATCCGGGCGACCTCCAATATTCTCGAACTATCGCTCTTGCTGGGTGCGCTGGGCGTACTGATTTTTCTGTTCACCAGCCGCGATGTTCGAACGGCGGTGTTTTTTCTCTTTAAGTCGCTCATGCGCAGTCTGACGGGAACCGTGATTCAGCTGAACCCAATTGCCATCATGAAAATATACGTGCAGGATTTGAAGGAAAAGCGCGAAAAAATGCAGGGGCAGATCAATACGCTGGCCGGACAGTTGGTGAAACTCAACAAAAGCATCGGCGAGAACAACGAAGCCAGCAAGCAGAAATTTGCCGAAGCCAACAAAGCCAACGCCATGAGCGACCGGCCCGGTATGCGCGAAACCGCCCAGCTCGCCACCATTGAAGGAGCTGGTTTGCAGGAAATGAACGAGAAACTCCTGCCCCTCCAGCGGAACATGAAAACGGTGCTGGCATTCATGGAAAAGGTGAACCAAAGTGCCGACTACATCATCAAGGAAACCGACATCAAGGTCCGGCTTAAAGAGACCGAATACAAGATTGTGAAAGAAAGCTCGAACGCGCTCAAAACGGCCGTCAGCATTTTTAAGGGCGATCCCGACAAGCGGTTTTACTTCGATCAGTCGATGGAATATATTCAGGACGACATGAGCCAGAAACTCGGCGAAATGAAGCGGGCCATGGACTTGTCGATGGATTTCATTAACGGTGTCGACATTCAGAACGGCATTCTTTCCGACAAGGGCGAGGCCCTGCTGGAGGCCTATAACAAAGGTGAGTTTAAGTTGGTACAGCCCGGTTTGGATGCGCCGGTGGCCAACCCCATTACGGCCCCCGTGGCCGGTCAGATGAACCCGCCCAAAGATGCGGGCTACCGCAATTTACTGGACTAATAAAAAATGCCCGAACGGCCACGTCCGGGCAAAATACCTTACATCTCCAAAACACCCGCCCGGATGTGGCCGTCCGGGTTTCTATCGACTATGCAACGTTTAACCACCGCCGGCCGGCTCATTATTACAGTTCTTGTTCTGGCCGCTCTTTTCTTCGCGTTCCGTTATTTTGGCGGCACCGAAGCCCTGCGCAAACTATCGCCCCAGAGCAAAACGTCGACAGAGTCGCCAACGATGCCGGGTAGCCGCGACGAAACCACGCCGGCCGACGAATCTACCGCGACGGACAACCCCGGCGCATCGGGCAGTTCGGCCACGCCAGCCGATGGCACAACCCCCAACACGGGACGGCCCGCGTTTACGTATACGCCCCCCGCACCACAGAACGGCAAACTCAAAGGCGTGGTGGAACTGGGAGCCAGCGGTTTCAACTCGTTCATTGTCCGGGTTGACGATCAGAAACGGTGGAAACTCGAAAAAGCTGAGTTTGGCAACAGCCTCGTGATGGAAAATATGGCTTCGGACGACGACATCCGAGCCGGCTTGAAAAGTTATATCGGCAAGATGCTCGACTTTGGCGTGGGTGGCCGCGATATTCATTTTGTGGTTAGTTCGGGAGCCACCAAAGCTGAGGGTACGCAGAAAATCACGAAAGCCCTCAAATCGCTGAACTACGTCGTCAACACCGTTACGCCGGAGCAGGAAGGATCGCTGGGGCTGCGCTGTGTTTTGCCCGCCGACTTTTTCGACAAGTCATTTGTGGTTGATATTGGCTCGGGCAACACCAAAATCTCGTGGAAAGAAAACGGCTCCACCAAAGCGCTGGAAACCTACGGGGCCAAGTATTTCCAGAACAGCACCAGCGACGAAACCGTGGCTGCCGAAGTGCAGGCGAAAGCCAAACAGATCCCCGCCGATCATCGCGGGATGTGCTTCATCATTGGCGGGGTGCCCTTTGAGATGGCCAAAGCCGTCCGCAAAGACAAAGAGCGCTACACCGTTCTGGATGCCCCCTCGGCCTACAAGCTCGAAAATGCCAAATCGAAGGCGGGCCTTAACATCTACAAAGCCGTTGCCGATGCCACCGGCACCACCCAGTTCGTGTTCGACTGGGATGCCAACTTCACCATCGGGTATCTGCTGACGCTGAAATAAACGCAATACGAACGCAGGCATGCTGAGCCGCAACTTAACGCTGCTGTTATTTTCGGGCTGCCACCAGCCGGGCTGGAGTTCGGGTTCACACATAATATCGCCATGACCCTCCGTGCTGTTTTTGAGGCCCTCTCGGGCCAGCCATTGTTCCTGTTTTTGTTGCTCATGGCCGTGCCAACGGCGGCTTTTCTGGTCAACCTGTGGTCGGGCGAAACAGCCGATGACATCTGGAAATGGCGTTACCTGTACGCAGGACTGGTTTATCTGGCCTGCATTCCCGGCATTTTTGCCGTTATGCTGAATGTGTATTTATTTTTGTTTGAACGGCAAAGCATCTGGGACATGAACCTTGCCCTCCAGGTGCTGCCCGTGCTGACCATGGTGGCCACGCTGATGCTGATCCGACGTAAACTGCCGTTTAACTACATTCCAGGATTTGGCAAACTGTCGGGCTTTCTGACGCTCATTGCCGCCGTCATGGGCATTATGTGGTTTGTGGACCGAACCCGCATTTATGCCATCACTTACGTTCCTTTTACGTCTATCGCCATCGGATTCGTTGCACTGCTGGTCATTATCCGCTTTGCCTGGAGCCGGTTGTTTTAAGAAGCCTGGAACTGGCCCCGTCGCTTAAAACGGCGGGGCCAGTTTGTTCAGACCCCACTCCTTTCCTGGTTTCACCCGTGGCTCTGTAGCCGCTGAATCAGTAAGGACACAATCCGGCGGGTTATTTCGGCTTCTTCACCCGTGAAAATCAGCCATTCGTCGGGCGTAAACTGGCCCAGCACCATGCCCACCAGCGTTAACCGAAGGCGCGTGTCGTTGCCAACAGCCTGCGCTATATATGCCCGCTGCTCCTCTTTGCCTAACCGGTTGAAGGGCGTTTTTCGTTTGGGCCAGTGGTGTTGCCACAACGCTTGAATACTGTCGTCGAGCAACTTCAGAATGGGACGAAGTGTTTGATTCTGAAACTGTTCGGCGGGGCTGACGGCCGTTGGTTCGGTTACGACAGATGGCCGGGTTGGTGCGGAGCGTTCGTTGGTTTCCATGCGCATAGGTCAGATACCCCCGGCTAAAGCCGGGAGCTTGTGCCTGAGAGACGAACTCCCGGCACCATAGGCAATCTGATATAGCCCAATGCTTTGATATTCTTAGCCGCGTTCACGTCAGCAAAATCAGAATGGAAACAGGAACGACAGACAAATTCAGCTTGAGACTTGCGATTGGCTTTCTCACAATGCCCGCACTGGTGGCACGTCCTCGAGGTGTTGCGCGGGTCTATTGTGGTAAGCGTAACGCCGTACAAAGCAGATTTGTAGGTGAGGAAACTCTTCAATTGGTCGAAGCCCCAATTGGAATGTTTAGCCCGTTGGGTCTGGCGCAACCGTTTAGCATCTCGTCTCACGTTCCTGGAGATACCTTTCAGTTCTTCAATCACGATAGCGCGTTTGCTTGCCTTAGCCTTCAATACAATGGACTTACTGATTACGTGGTTAGAGTGACGTTGGAAAAGTTTCTGCTTACCCGAAAGGTTTTTGAGTCTGCGTTTAGCCGATTTCGTACCAACGGACTGCAAAGCGGAACGCCGTTTCTGATACCATTGGCGGTTGGCTTCAATAGCTGCCCCGGTGAACGTTTGGCCATCGGAATCAGTGGCTATGTTCACAATTCCGAGATCGACTCCAAGCACGTCCTCAAACTCATCCGTGCTTTCGTCGGGTATATCACAGGTCAGAAGCAGAAAGTACTTACCCTTCACCAGCACCAAATCAGACTCCCCTTTCTGGTAGGTGAGCAATCGTTGGTTATGCTCATTGGTAGTGTAGGGAATCTTCAACCTGCCGCCAACCGTCCAGATCGACGCGAGGGATTTAGCCAGATTGATGGAGAGAATGCGCAAATCGTAGGCGATACCGCCCGTAGCCCTGAATGCTCGTTGAGTCTCCTTGTTCAGCTTGTAGCTATCGGCTACTTTGGACAGACATCGAATAATCAGTTGAGCACTCAGGTTAAACGATTCTTTTATGGCGTAATACTGTGCTTTGTGAAGATCGTACTGCTTAAATACCTTATGTTCAAAGGCAAATACCGACAATGCATTGCAAGCCGCGTTCGCTTCCAGGAGCGTACCCCGGAGTGCAGCAGCCTGTTCAGCCGTTGGACGAAGGTGTATTTTGGCAGTAATCTTCACTCTTATACAACGTCATGGATATGGGAAAGGTTCACAGAATTGAAGCAAAAAAGAGGAAAGTTAATGCACTTCCTCCCGCATCGGCGCAGGGCCGCCTGTGCGGTCCGACCCGGATAAATCCGGGAGTTTCCGTGCATTGTCTCTCATGACAACAAAACAGCCCGAATGGTTGCTCTTCCGGCCAACTCTTGCGCGTCGGCCACCCATCTGTTATCTTCGGCGGTCAACACCCGCCCCGCTATGCTTTGCCTGCGCCTTTTTTTTGGTTTGTTGCTGATCGTCTTGTCATTCGCGGGATGCCAGTCTGTGGATTCCGGGGCCGTTTCGCCCGGATATGACTACTTCCCGCTCGAAACCGGACGATATATCATCTACGACGTGATGGAGCATCAGTATTCGCTGCGGGTGGCCCCCACCCAGCGGGCCTATCAACTGAAAGAAATCGTTGGCCCGGCCTACACCGATGTGCTGGGCCAACCGGCTTACCGGTTGCTGCGCTACCGCCGTTTAACCGATAGTCAGCCCTGGCAAACCGACTCGGTCTGGTCGGCCCGGCGGGCGGGCAACGAAGCCATCCGAACCGAAAACGGGCTGGACTTTGTGAAACTGCTGTTTCCCATTGGCGACCGGCTTCGCTGGAATGGCAATCGCTACAACGCGGCTGGTCCCGATGCGTACGAAGCACGCAATAGCGGCCAGCCTTACCGCGTTTCGGATAAACAGTTTAGTGAAACCGTGACGGTGGTGGCCCAGCAGGATTCCACGCGCCTTTCGCAGGACAAACGCATCGAAGTCTACGCCCGGCAGGTGGGTTTGATTTATAAAGAACGGGTTCAACTCCAGTTTTGCACCACCGGTTCAGGAACGCAAACCTGCACGGGCAATAACCAGATCGATTATGGCATTCGGCAAATTTACCGCATTCGCTCGTTTGGCAGCGAGTAAAATGGCCTGGCGCATAGCCGGGCTGATGTTGCTGGGTCTGCAACCCGGCTTTGGGCAGCGGCCGGGCAAGTATTTAGTGCTGCTGCGCGACAAAGCCGGTACGCCCTACAGCCTCGACCAGCCCGGCAGGTTTCTGTCGTCCCGGTCGGTTTTGCGCCGTCAGAAACAGGCGATCCCCCTGCGGGAGCGCGACCTGCCCGTGAATCCGTCCTACGTAACGCAAATTCGGGAAGCAGGGGCCAAGATCTGGTTTACTTCGCGCTGGCTCAACGCCGTGCTGGTGGAAGCCGACAAGGCTGTTATTGACCGCCTTCAGGCCCTGCCCGTGGTGAAAGGGCTGGAATTTGGGCGGTCGCTGGCCAACGCTCGCTTAGATGCCCCTTCACAGCCACTTTGGGTCAGCAGAGGTGCCGAACAGGCCCAAAAATTTGGTGTGCTTACACCACTCGACTACGGCACAGCGCAGGCCCAGATCGTGCAACTGGGTGTCGACAAGATGCACCAGCAGGGCTACCGGGGCGAGGGAATGCTGATTGCGGTGCTGGATGGGGGCTTTCAGCGGGCCGACAGGGTGCCTTTTCTGAAGCCGCTTTTCGACCAGCAGCGGGTGTTGGCAACTTATGATTTCGTCCGAAAAAAAACGACCGTTTACGAAGAAGATGCCCACGGAATGTCGTGCCTGTCGGCCCTGGCTGCCACCGCCGATGGTAGCCTGTATGGCACCGCTTTCGGAGCCGGATTTATCTTGCTTCGCACCGAAGATGTGGCATCCGAAAGTCGCGTGGAAGAAGCCAACTGGCTTTTTGGGGCCGAATACGCCGATAGTGCCGGTGTAGATATTATCAGTTCATCGCTGGGCTATTCGCAGTTCGACGATGTATCGACCAATTATACGTATGCGCAAATGGACGGCAAAACGGCCCTGTCGAGCCGGGCGGCCCAGTTAGCTTCCGAAACCGGCATGGTCGTTGTGGTAGCCGCCGGCAACGAGGGCCGCAGCCCCTGGCGGTTTATTTCGGCCCCATCCGATGCGGCCGGTGTGCTGGCCATCGGTGCCGTAGACCAGAATGGCGCGAAGGCTGATTTCAGTTCCTTTGGCCCCTCGGCCGATGGGCGGGTGAAGCCCGACCTGGCCGCACGCGGGCAGGGTACGGTGGTGGGCCAGCCGGACGGGCGAATTGTGATGGGCAACGGCACGTCGTTTGCCACACCCCTGATAGCGGGTTTGGCCGCCGGGTTCTGGCAGGCGCACCCCACCTTAACAGCGGTTCAGGTAACGGCTTTGCTGCGTCGGTCGGGCAGTCAGTTTGGCCAGCCCGACGATGAGCTGGGCTACGGCATTCCAAATTTCGAGCGGGCTTCCCACCTGGCCGACGTGTCGGATCGGTTGCAGGTTTTCAACAATCCATTCAGCGAAACCGAGCCGCTTTCGGTGTTTTGGGGGTCCCTCGAACCCAACGCCACCCTTGATGCCACCCTCTCCGACCTGACCGGGCGCGTTCTCTGGCGCAGGCAACGCGCTGCCACCACGGGTGAAGAGGCCCAACTTTCGCTGCCAAATCTCAACCTGTCGGTGGGTATGTACTTCCTGACGCTCCTGTCGGGCGACAAAAAACAAACCGTAAAAGTCATAAAACGCTGATAACGGTTGTCCCGGCTACTGCCAGCGTTAGGGGCACAAAAAAGCCACCCAGTCGGCACGACGGGGTGGCTCTTGAACTCAGCACGACCCTCACGAATCAGTCGACCGTGGCGGTCAAACTGTCGGCACGATTTTTCTTCCTGGCAGCCACACCCGAACCCGTCGACGGCGTGGTGCGCTGGATTTTGTAATTGCGGTCGGCTACGCTGGCCGAGGGCGTATGATCTACGGTGATGCCACCAACCGGTGCCTGGTTGGGCAACTGACGTTTGTAGTTGGCCAGGCTGGCGTTGCCGGGGGTGGGCTGCTCAACGGCTACGCCCGCTTTTGCTTCCCACTGCCGGGCCGTGGCCGCTTTGTTGGGATGTTTGTAGTTATGCGTCGAATAAGTAGGGTCATTGCGCAACGCACTACGGTTGTCCTGCCCGCACACCGGCCCGGCCAAAGCCAGACAGCCGAGGGCAATTAAACATGAGTTTATCGTTTTCATGACTATTTCTGTGGTTTTGTTGTAGTACAAATCTATTGATTTCGTACAAACAAAAAAACTAAAAAATAGCTACTATGTTTTTAGTTTTTCAATACTTTCCTCACCATTCGCTCAATAGACTCCGATTCAGCATAAAAAATTGCTTCTTCCAGCAAAAACCACCGAATATTTACCCTTTCCTCTGATAAGCCAAACGGTTCATTTGGGTCGGCTTCTACCAGAAAACGAATGTCGTAGTGCAGGTGCGCCGGCTCGTTGGTTCGGGCGGGTATGCGGTGAATATCGACATCGAAAATGGGCGGTGTCCCGTTGGGCGGGCCCACCAATTGAAGCAAGCGAAGCCCGGTTTCTTCCTGCGCTTCGCGGAGCGCAACGGCTGCCACGTCGGGGTGGCCGTCGGCGTGGCCACCCGGCTGAAGCCAGCGGTTGAGTTTGCGGTGATGGATAAGCAGGGTGCGTTGCCGCTGGTTGCGGTCGATGATAAAAGCTGAGCCGGTGATGTGGCCGGTGAGCAGCGACCGCTCGAAGCAATCGGGCTGGCTGGCCACAAAAGCAATGGTAGCGGCTGTCATGTCCTGCTCACCGGCATCGGCGGGCGGGTGCTGCCGGAGCAGATTCAGAAGCAGTTGGCGGTGCATGGGTTGGGGTTCTGCTTAAAAAGCCGCAATTTCGCCCCGGTATTCGGAAAAACCGTTGCCTAAAAAACCAAAACCATGACACGATTCGTACTCAGTGGCGTAACGGTGTGCCTTGCGGCTCAGCTGGCTACCGCCCAAATTAAACTCCCCTCCCCCAGCCCCGGCGCAACGGTGATGCAAACCGTTGGCACCACCGACCTGACGGTGAAATACTCGCGGCCCAGCCTGAAGGGCCGCACACCCTTCGCCGATGCTTTTGTGCCCA
>JAYVAP010000129.1:0-5670 GCA_043750915.1 Spirosoma sp.
TCTCTCCACCAGAAAGCCCCATCCTGCGCAGGATGGGGCTTTCTGGTGGAGAGACTCAGCTAATTTATCTGTTCGACAGCGTGTATCGGTTGTAAAGGACATCGCACCCGATTGAACCCACGCCGGAGAAACGCAAACTTACCCGAAGTTTACCCCAAACAGGGTATGAACCGCCACTGGCACCGGTAAGCTGACGACCACCCAGTGTACCCCCAAAATCATTCAACAAAGCCGATGCGCTTGCCGACAAAGGCCGTAGCCGACGAAAAGTGGAATTGGTAGTGGCAAATGTGAGCTGGCAGTCGCAGTCTCTTTTTCCACCTGGGTCTACCTCGCGGGCACCTCTTCCGACCAGGTTTGTGCTACCCCCGCTCCCCCTGGAGAAACTGGTATTAAAATTAATGGCCGGACAGGCAGCAACGCGCGCATTTGAATGGCCAGCTTTCTGATCCATGGCCGTAAATACGGCATCCTGTTGGGGAGTATCGATCTGGTTGGTGGGCTTACCGAACAGGGCAACGGCTTCTTCATTTATTTTCCGAAACCAAACCATCTCATCCCGCATCGCCTGCTTCACCGATTCGGTATTGCCGTGATCCCGGAAAAACGCCACCTGTTGCGCCTGCCGATACTGCATGAGTTCCTCGAAAGTGAGCTTGCTGTACGCCGTTGAGAAACGGTTCATCTCCTCCTCGGTCGCGTTGAGTTTCTCGCCCAGCGCCAGCAGCTCACTGATGGACGTGGACGCCTGGGGCTGATCAATTGCACCCGGCTGGCAGGCGAAGAAACCGATGGTCATGGCCGTACCGGTTGCCAGCGCAACCACCATTGTTTTGAGTAACTTCATAAAATGCAAAAATTCAAAAAGTGAAAATTAGGCACTATGTTTTAGTAACCCTGGTTTTGACGCAAGTTTACGTTTAAGTCACGCTCGCGCTGCGGAATTGGCAGTAAAAGATTGCGCTCCTGAATGGTTTTGGTCTGACTCATAACCGGAATAACCCGACCCGTCCGGATCAGATCGAACCACCGATGGCCTTCAAAAGCCAGCTCCACGCGTCGTTCGCGGGCAATGGCCTCGCGCAGAGCAACTTGGTTCAAATCGCGCAAATCGGGCAATACCGATGCATTACTGCCCCGCGCCCGCCGACGAACCTGGTTGACAACCTCGAAAGCGACCGCGTTGCCTCCTCCCTGCTCATTCAGGGCTTCGGCATACATCAGCAGTACATCGGTATACCGGATCACACGCCAACCGTTTTCGCTGCCCTGTCCCGATGCTCCTCCGGCAGTGGCCTGCGGGTCCAGGTACTTGGTGGTAAAGTTCACCCGCACCGTATCGGAGCGGTTACCCGTGGTGCGCACATAAAACGTACGCAGCGAACCCGGCCGGCGAAGATCGCCTGGTTCGTAGGCCGTTACCAGGTCGTTGGTAGGCACCAGACGGCCCTGACCATTACTACCCACAATGCCCGTTACAATATCGGCCGAGCCGCCGGGCGCAAACTGCTCGAAGAAATAACTGACCACCGGACTTCCCGTTCCTGTTTGGCCGCCCCGCGCAAACTGAATCTCGAAAATGGATTCGGCACTGTTGCGGTTGGTTACCAAGAAATTGTCGGCATAGTTGGGTAACAGACGATAGCTGCCCGACTCGATGATTTCGCGGGCTTTGGCTGCGGCCAGCGGCCAGTTGCGCTGAGTAAGGTACACTTTTACCAGCAGGGCTTTGGCGGCTCCCCGGGTAATCCGTCCCACGTCGCTGGCTGCGTAAGTGACGGGAAGCTCCTGGGCCGCCGTCAAGTCGGCAATGATCTGGGTGTATACTTCGGTGGCAGGTACCCGGCCCGGCAGGCTCGACTCGATGTTTCTAACTTCGGTTACCGACAAAGGTACATCGCCAAAAAAGCGTACTAAATTGAAGTAGTAATAGGCCCGCAGGTAGCGGGCTTCCAGTTGCAGCCGCTTTTTCAATTCGGCATCCATACTAATGCCGCCAATCCGTTCGAGCAGGGTGTTGCAACGGGCAATGCCCTGATAATGAAGCCGCCAGAGATCATCGACGGTGCTGTTGGTGGCATCGTAGGTAAGGTTATCAATGGCCACATCCGGGTCGCCCGCATCGTCGGCCTGCACTTCGGTAAAGAGCCACAACGGCCCGCGATACATATCGATCAGGGTGTTGTAGCAGGCATTGGTAGCCACAATGGCATCCTGCCGGGTTTTGTAGAACGCCTGTTCCGAAGCGACCGATTTAGGGGTTACTTCCAGGAATTTGCTGCACGAGGTAACCGCCAGCAGCAGGGCCAGTCCCAGAGCGAGAGAGAAAATATTTTTTTGCATGTTCATGGTTGATGTTGCGGTTAGAATTGGATGCGGGCACCCAGCATAAGGGTCCGTGAAACAGGATAGTTGGAATCGTCGGTACCGAACGAGAGCGGATCGATGGTGCCGCTGCCACTGCGGTTGAACTCGGGGTCGTAGCCGGTATATTTTGTGAAAGTGAACAGGTTCTGGCCCGTAGCGTAGATGCGGAACTGCTGCAGCTGTAGTTTGCGCACCAGCGTAGTGGGCAGGTTATAGCCCAGTGTTACGTTTTTGACGCGCAGAAATGAACCATCCTCCAGCCAGCGGTTTGAGAAACGGTTGTTGTTATTGGGGTCCTGCGTGGTGGCGCGGGGCATGGTGCCATTGCCGGGATTTTGCTCTGACCGCCAGCGGTTGAGCGTATTGACAGATCCATTGGCCTGACCGCGCAAATCTTCGATCAGCTCGCGCGTCCGGTTATAGACTGTGTTACCCGAAACACCCTGCAAAAAAACCGACAGGTCAATGCCTTTATAGGATACCATGTTGGTAACGCCAAACAGCCAGACCGGCATTGGATTGCCAATCAGGGCGCGGTCGCCGGCATCGATAACACCGTTTTTGTCCTGATCTACAAACCGGATGTCGCCGGGACGGGTCGTCCTGCGGTTGCCATTCTGCACGGGAGCCGCGTCTATTTCGGCCTGGTTCCGGAAGATTCCGTCGGTAACGAAACCAAAAAACTGCCCTACCGATTCGCCCGGCCGGGTGGTGCTGCTACCCGAATTTATAAATGGAACATCTTTGCCCAGTGCCAGCACTTTGTTGCGGTTGTAGGATACGTTGAGGTCGGTTTTCCAGCGTACGGCCCCGTCGGTATTCACCGTTTGCAAGCCCAGTTCAACGCCCCGGTTACGCATCCGTCCAATATTTCGGAACGACGAGGTAAAGCCCGTGGTGTAGGGCAGCGGATAGCCCCGCAACAGCAGGTCGCGGGTGATTTTGTCATACCAGTCGGCCGTCAGGCTCACCCGTCCGTTCCACAAACTCATATCCAGACCCAGGTCTAACTGCGCAGTCGTTTCCCAGCCTAACTCATTGTTGGTCAGCGACCCCGGCGCCAGTCCGTTCTCTACTTTCTGCCCAAATACGTAGTTGGCCGGAACAATACTGCCGAGGTAGGCGTAGTTGGCAAAGCTGTTGACAGTGTTGGTGATCTCGGCGTTGCCGGTCATGCCGTAGCTGGCGCGGAGTTTAAGGTCGCTCAGGAACCGGACCGATTGCAGAAACGGCTCGTCGGATAAACGCCAGCCGGCCGATACCGACGGGAAATAGCCGTAGCGCCGGCCCGGCCCAAATCGCGAAGAGCCATCGGTGCGGAAGCCAACGGTGGCTAAGTACTTGTCTTTGTAGGCGTAGTTGACCGTGCTCAGAAACGACACCATCCGCCACTGCTCGATGAAGTTATTGGTGAGATCGGTTTGGCCGCCGTTGGTGGTCACAACCAGGTTGTTGGGGAAGTTTTGCACCCGGCTGATCATCCGTTCAAAATTGGCTCCCTGCACCGTAAAACCACCCACTGCCGATAGCTTATGATCGGCCCCGAATGTTTTGTTGTAGGTCAAAATGTTTTCGTTGAGCCAGATCAGCTCCTGCGATGCAAACGCAAATCCGTTGCCGGTGTTGGGGCTGGGTGGGGCAACCGATACGGGGTTGCCGCTGGCGTTGACATCTGCACTGTTACTGCGAATAGGAATAAAGATGTTGTTTTTCAGGTAATTGGCATCTAAACCAATGCTGCTGCGAAGGGTTAGGTTGTTGGCTAATTTATACTCGCCGAACAAGCTGCCAATCATACGCGTGGTGTTGATGGTGTGCAAGTATTCGATGGCCGACGAGAGAGGGTTGTCGATCTGCATCATGCCCACAAACCGGCCGTCGGTACCAACGTCCAAGCGGGCATAGTCGCCGTTGGCATCATACACGGGAAGGGCGGGTGTTTGCATGAGTCCCCCATAAATTAAGCCGCCGTTATTTACCGCGCCAAAGGCGCGGTTGATGGTGTTGGTTGCGTTGTTGAGCACCAGATTAGCCCCCGCTTTGAACCGCTCGGTGACCTTCTGGTCCAGGCTGATGCGGGCCGAATACCGTTCGTATCCCGACACTTTTAAAATACCGCCCTGTTTAAAATAGCCTCCGGAAATAGCATACTGGGTCTGGTCGTTTCCACCCGATATGGATAGCTGGTAGTTTTGGATCGGGGCGGTCTGAAATAACTCTTTTTGCCAGTTGGTCCCCTGGCCTAAACTGGCGGGGTTGCTGAATGCGGGCACCGGACGCAGATCGGGGGGCAGGTTGTTGCTATTGCCACGATCGGCCCGGGCGTTGGTGCGGGCATCATTGTTCATCTCGGCCATTTGCTGCGCGTTCAGCACGTCTATTCCCTTGGCCAGCGACTGCATCCCGTAATACGCATCGAATTCAATACGGCCCCGCCCCGATTTGCCGCGTTTGGTGGTAATGAGCACCACGCCGTTGGCCGCCCGTGAACCGTAGATAGAAGCCGCTGCGGCATCTTTCAAGACTGTTATCGACTCAATATCGTTGGGATTCAGGGCACTCAGGGCGTTGCTGACCTGCCCCGTCCCGAAAATGCCGGCCGGTCCCTGGTTCAGGGTCGTGTTCCAGTTATAGAAAGGAATCCCGTCAACGACGTAGAGCGGTTCGTTGCCCGCCGAAATAGAACTCGTTCCGCGAATACGTACCGATACGCCCCCGCCGGGCTGTCCCGATAGCTGGGTAACCTGCACCCCGGCCACGCGCCCCTGTAGGGCCTGCTCCACGCTGGTGATTGGCGTTTCGCGAATCTGTTGTTCAGAAACCGTTCCGATGGCCCCCGTTATATCGCGTCTTTTTTTGGTGTCATACCCCATCACGACCACCTGCGAGAGCGTATTGGGGCTGGGCGAAAGGGCCGCATCGATCGTGGTCTGACTGCCCACGACAACTTCTTTGGTCTGATACCCGATGTACGAAAAAACCAGCACCGTACTCTCAGCAGTAATGCTGAGCGCGTAATTACCGTTTACATCGGTGGTGGCCCCGAGGGTCGTGTTTTTTAGTTGCACATTGGCACCGGGCAGGCCTTCGCCGGTGCTCTTGTCCGTTACGCGGCCTTTCACGGTGCCAATCACTTTGGGCGGTTGGGGCTTCGCGTTGATATAAATGTAGTTTTTGGCGGGTGTCCAGGTTACGCCATAGGGCCGAAACAACTCGCTCAGTACCTGTTGCAGCGTCCGGTGCTGCGCGTGCAGCGAAACGGTTTGTCCGAGGGGAAGAATCGTTTCGGCATAAATAAATTTG